>JAYVMG010000615.1:0-6127 GCA_043759095.1 Acidobacteriota bacterium
AACCAAGGGGAGAATCGACATGTCAGATGGTTACGATCGTACCAACGGCGGCGCAACGTTTCTGATGGGGCTTCTGACCGGCGCCGTCGTCGGCGCAGGCATCGGGCTGCTGTTTACCACGAAAGCGGGCGAGGACCTGCGCAACCAGCTGTCCGATCAGGCTGCAAGCCTCGCCGATCAGGCGTCGAAGAGCGTGAAGAAAGTGACCGACACCGCCGGCGAATGGGCGGATCGTGGTCGCGACGTCTACGGCAAGGCCAAGGACGCCGCGAGCAAGGGCGCAGACGAAGCGCAGGCCTACGTGCGCGATGTTTCGAACAGCGCGGCGAAGACGGTTGAGACGGCGAGCCGGCGCAGCTGATGACGGACGCGAACGCGCGCACCGTGGCGAACGTGGTGCTCGTGACAGCGGGCGCGGCAGCGGCGTACGTCATCGTGACGAAGCCGCCGCTGCGCCGCTTCGCGTTTCACCTGTTTCGGTTCTGGCTCGGGGCCAGCCTGCCGGTGTTCCTCGTGCACGAGGCGCGCGAGGCGTGGGTGGAGTCCGGCCGGCGCGACTGACATAATCACCCGGTGACTGCACCTCACGACGTCGCGCGGCAGGCGCGCGATCTTGTCCGGCTCACCGGCCTGTCGTTCTGGCGAGGCCTCGAAGGCTTCTATACGAGCGAGAATCTGACGTACGCGGCATCGATCGCGTACTACGCGCTGCTGTCGCTGTTTCCGCTGTTCCTGCTGGGATTCGCACTCCTGGGCCGATCCACGGCCGACATCAACAACCGCAACGAAGTGTTCACGTTCGTTCTGCGGTATTTCCCCGCCCAGTTCGACTTCATCACCAGGCAGCTCGATGCCTTCAGCGCCGACACCGTGTCGATTGGGGTCGCGGGAACGCTCACACTGATCTGGGGCGCGCTCGGCGTGTTCGGCGCGATCAGCACGGCGGTGAACTACGCATGGGGCGTCGATGAGCAGCGCAGTTTCTGGAAGCACAAGCTCGTGTCGTTCCTGATGCTCGCCGTGGCCGGACTGATTCTGCTGGTCGCGCTGCTGCTCGTCAGCGCGTCGCAGGTTGTGGGCGCGAGCTGGTTTGCCGACGTGCTCCAGGTGTTTCCGGCGCTCGGTGTGATGCGCGGCCTCACCCTTCGCTACGCCACCACGCTGCTGTTCATTCTCGTCGTTGGGATGATTTTCTACTTCGTGCCCAACGCCAAGGTGCGCTTTCGGGATGTCTGGGTCGGCGCGTTCATGACGGGGCTGCTCTGGAAAGGCACGCTGGCGGCGTTCTCCTGGTACATGGGCGACATGACGCGGTTCTCGCGCGTCAACGGATCGATCGCCGCGGTCGTGGTGTTTCTGGTGTGGGTGTACGTGCAGGCGGTGATTCTGCTCTTCGGCGTGGAGTTCACCGCGGCCTACGCGCGGTTGCGAAAAGAAGTAGCAGGGCTTAGGGCTTAGGGCTCAGGGCTTTGATGATCGCTTCGCTGAACACCGGCACGTCGTCCGGCTTGCGCGACGTGATCAGGTTGCCGTCCTCGACGACCGGCTTGTCGACGTAGCGTCCTCCGGCATTCTTGACGTCGATGGCGATCGACGGCCAGCAGGTGAGCGTGCGGCCGCGCAGCGAGTTGGACGAGATCAGCAGCGATGGCGCGTGGCAGATGGCGGCGACCGGCTTGCCCGCTTCCATGGCGTCGCGCGCGAGGTCGACCATCGCGTGGCGCATGCGCATCTTGTCCGGCGCATGGCCGCCCGGAATCACCAGCGCGTCGAAATCGTTCATGCGCGCGGCGCCGGCGGCGAGTTCAGACGTGACGATCGCTCCGCGTGTGCCGGTGAACGGCGCGCCAGCGGTCGGGCCGATCACCGTGACGGTCGCGCCGGCCGCGCGAAGCGCTTCGAGCGGGCCCGTCAGCTCGTAGTCCTCAAACTCTTCTTCGACGAGCATCGCGATCCGTTTGCCCGTCAGTACCCCACCGTCGCTCATGTGGCGATTCTACCCTAATGTCATAATGACCCAATGAATCGTCTCGCGCGCGAGCGCAGTCCCTATCTTCTGCAGCACGCGCAGAATCCCGTCGACTGGTATCCCTGGGGCGACGAGGCATTCGCGAAAGCCCGCAGCGACGACAAACCGATCTTTCTGTCGATCGGATATTCCACGTGCCACTGGTGCCACGTGATGGAGCACGAGTCGTTCGAGAACGTGGGCGTCGCTGGTGTGCTGAACGAGCAGTTCGTCGCCATCAAGGTCGATCGCGAAGAGCGCCCGGATGTCGATCGCGTCTACATGACGTTCGTGCAGGCGACGACGGGATCCGGCGGCTGGCCGATGAGCGTGTGGCTGACGCCCGACTTGAAGCCGTTTTACGGCGGCACCTACTTTCCGCCGGAGTCGAAATATGGACGGCCGGGGTTCGTCGATATCCTGCAGGAGATCGCACGCGTCTGGGCAGCGGAGCGCGGGAAGGTCCTCGAGTCGGCCGAGGCCTTGACCTCGCGACTGAAGTCGATGGAGCAGGCCGCGCCGTCAGCGGACATTCCGGGTGTGGCGGCGCTCGAGAGAACCGTCCAGCAGTTCCGGGACGCATTCGATTCGCGCAACGGCGGCTTCGGGGATGCGCCGAAATTTCCACGGCCGTCGGAACTGCTGTTCCTGCTGCGCGAACATGCGCGCGCGCGCGCGCCGCAGTCGGTCGAGATGGTGCTACGCGCGCTGCGCGCGATGGCGCTCGGCGGCATGCGCGATCACACCGGCGGCGGTTTTCATCGCTACTCGGTCGACGCCGCCTGGCGCGTGCCGCACTTCGAGAAGATGCTGTACGACCAGGCGCAGCTCGTGCTGGCGTATGTCGAGGCAGCGCAGGTGTCCGGCGATCCGTTTTTTGCCGAGGTGGCCGAGGACACACTGCTGTACGTGATGCGCGAGATGACTGACGCCGGCGGCGGTTTCTACTCCGCCGAGGACGCCGACAGCATCCCGCCCGAGGATGTCGTGGACGACCCTGGGCCGCATGCTTCAGGACGCGAGGTCCCTCACGAAAAAGAGGGCGCGTTCTATCTCTGGCGCGCCGACGAGGTTGACGCGCTGCTGGGCGCCGATGCGCCGATCGTGAAGCTGCGATACGGGATCGAGCCGACCGGCAACGCGCCGCAGGATCCGCAGCAGGAGTTCACCGGCAAGAACCTGCTCTACGTTGCGCGGTCGATCGACGACATCGCGAAAGAGACGGGGAAGTCGCCCGATGAAGTCGTTGAGGTGCTGCATGACACCCGCCTGAAGATGTTCAAGGAGCGGCTCGGACGGCCCCGCCCGCAGCGCGACGACAAGATTTTGTCGGCGTGGAACGGCCTGATGATCGCCGCGTTCGCGCGCATGGCGCGGGCGCTGCGCGGCCTGGGCGCTGATGGACGCGACGCGGGCGAGCCGTACCTCAACGCGGCGCGCCGCGCCGCCACCTTCCTGCGCGATCAGATGTGGAACGCGCAATCCGGCGTGCTCCTGCGACGGTATCGCGACGGCCACGCGGAGATCGACGGCTACGCCGAGGACTACGCGTACGTGATCCACGGTCTGCTCGACTTATTCCAGGCCGATCCCCAACCGATGTGGCTCGAATGGGCCATCGCGCTGCAGCATCGTCAGGACGAACTGTTCTGGGACGAGAAGGACGGCGGTTGGTTCAGCACCACCGGCCACGATCCCAGCGTGTTGCTGCGGATGAAAGAGGACTACGACGGCGCCGAGCCGACCGCGAGCTCAGTGTCGGTGCTCAATCTGTTGACGCTCTCGCACCTGGTCACCGATGCGCAGTGGGGCAACCGGATCGAGCGGACGTTGAAGCTGTTCGCCACGCGCCTCGAGCAGATGGGGCGCGGCGTGCCGATGATGGCGGCAGCGCTCTCGGCGTACACGGCCGGGGTTCAGCAGATTGTGATCGCGGAGGGCGACCCTTCGATGAACTCAGGGCAAGGGGCCGACGCGCTGGACCGCGCCGTCGCGCTGCACTACCTGCCGTTTTCGATTCAACTGCGTCTGTCGGCGGAGGCGCAACGCGCGCTCGCGGGCATGCTGCCGTTCATCGCGGCCATGCAGCCGATGGCCGGCATCACCGCGGCATATGTATGTCGCAATTTTACCTGTCGGCAGCCGGTGACGACGGTCGACGCACTCGAACAGGAACTGGGGATCATCGCATGAACGTGTCTGTCGACGTCTGGCTGCGCGGAACCGAACACGCCACCACCGCCACGATCGAGGGGTTGAGCCGAGCGCCGTCGGCGTGGATCGACGATGACGTCAGGTTCGTGCTCGAGGGGATGCTGCGCGTGATGGCGGAGTTGAAACAGCCGGGCGAAAAGCCGCGCATGATCGCGCTGCGGGGCCTGAGCTGGATCGTGAATCCGTATGAGGACGGCGGCGTCGTGATCGCGATCGAGATCACACTGGGCGCGGCGATTGCCGGACCGTTCGACATCGACAAGACGGCGCTCGAACAGATGATTACGCGCGTGATGGCCACGCCGCCGGTGCCGCCGTCAGCGACGATCCACTAAGAAGGGCTTAGGGCTGAGGGTTGAGGGCTCGGAAGAGCTGAGGGCTTAGGGCTTAACGCGACCGCGTCGCCGATGCGGACGAGGCCGCCGTGCAGGACGCGCGCGCAGAGGCGGCTCCATCCCGGATGCACCTTTTGAGAGATGCGTGGGAAGTCGCGCTTGAGAAACGACGGCCCGATGGTCTCGCACGGTGCGGCGTAGCTCGTGATGTGCAGACGGATCTCGCCGATCTGCAGTTCGGCACCCGGCGCGAGCGACGTCCAGTCCATCCCCGACACCGTCAGGTTCTCGCCGGTGGTTCCCGCGGCGATCGGGTGACCCTCCTGTTGCAACGCGTGGATCACGTCCAGCGAGAAGAGGACGATCGCGCGGTCCGGTCCGCCGTGATAGCGGAGATCGCGCTGCCGGTCGCCGTCGAGTCCTGCCTCGGTGATCAGCCCTTCGAACATGCTGCGCTTCGGCACGCCGCCACATGATGCGTTGATGAATTCGATCCGTCCGGACACGCGTTCAGGGTATCCCACGCGGGATATCATGGCGGGGGCCGGGGTGGCGGAATTGGCAGACGCACAGGACTTAAAATCCTGGGTCCCGCAAGGGGCGTGTGGGTTCGAGGCCCGCCCCCGGCACACAAATACTCAATCAATACGGCCTGAAAACGCACATTCAGACATTGTAGCGACCTCGTCCCGAAACCGGCCCAAAAGGCGTACTGGCAGGTATGTTGGCCTGACCTCAGGTCAGGAGGCCGGAACATGGGCCGCAACCGCAAGGGATCGGGAAGCGTTTTTCAGCGCACGTATCGCGACGCCAAAGGCAAGCTTCGCAAGACCAAGAACTGGTACATCGAATTTGTCGCCGGCAATCGCACGATGCGCGAGGCGACAGATTTCACCAACCGCACAGATGCCGCGGAGTTTCTCAAGAAGCGCATCTCGGACGCGCTCGGCGGGAAGATCGTCCTCTCGCGCAACGTCACGTACGACGACCTGCGCGATCTCATTATCACCGACTACACCAACAACGGACGCAAAAGCCTCGGCGATCTGAAGACGACGCGGCTGCCGCGACTCGATGCCGTGTTTGGCGGCGCGAAGGCGATCGACATCACCACCACGTCGGTCGAGCGCTACAAAACGCTTCAGTTGAAGGAGAAGTCGGCGCCGGCCACGGTCAACCGCGAGCTCGCGTCATTGAAGCGGATGTTTCGGCTCGGGCTGCGGCAAGGCATGGTGGCGACCATGCCGTACCTCTCAATGGCGGCCGAGCACAACGTGCGCAAGGGTTTCTTCGAGCTCGATCAGTTCCAGGCCATCCTCAAACATCTGCCGGCCGAGTACCATCCGTTGTTCGAGATCGCCTACATCACCGGCTGGCGGATGAAGTCGGAACTGCTGTCGCGCCAGTGGCGGCACGTCGATTTCAACGGGAATGGCTGGCTGCGGATCGACGCTGGCGAGGCGAAGGACGCGACTGCCGGCCGCGAGTTCCAATTCACGACGTGGATGCGCGAAGCGCTCGAGCGCCAGCGCAAGTTCGTTTCGAAGGTGGAGAGGCGGACGAAGTCAGT
>JAYVMG010000616.1:0-15705 GCA_043759095.1 Acidobacteriota bacterium
GGCAGCCGCGTGTCGCTGACCGGCGGTCTCTACGCGTACGTCGAGGTCGCGTTCGGGCCGTATGTCGGGTTCCTGGCAGGCGTGCTGTATTTTCTGATGGCGGCGTTCGCCGTCGCCTCGGTGGCGAGCGCCTTCGCCGGATCCGTGGGAGCGCTGTGGCCGGCGAGTGACGCGCCGGCCGGGCGGGCGGCGCTCGTGGCGGTGCTCTTCGCGGCGCTGGCGTTCGTCAACATCCGCGGCGTCAAGCCCGGCATCCAGCTCGTCGAGGTGCTGACCGTCGCGAAACTGCTGCCGCTGCTGATCCTCGTGGGAGGTGGAATCTGGTTCGTCAACCCCGTGTATCTGCACTGGCCGGGCATGCCCGCCGTCTCAGACATCGGTCACGCGTCGATCATCCTGATTTTCGCCTTCGTCGGCGTCGAGGTGGCGCTGGTGCCGAGCGGCGAGGTGCGCGATCCGGCACGGACGGTCCCGCGCGCGATCTTCTCGGCGCTCGTCATCACGACGATTCTGTATTTGCTGATTCAAGCGGTGGCGCAGGGGCTGCTCGGACCGGCGATGGCGACGTTCTCGAGCGCGCCGCTCGCGGAGGCGATGAGCCGCGTGCTGGGCCAGGGCGGGCGCGTGCTCGTCCTGCTGGGTGCGGTCGTCTCGATGTTCGGCTACGTCGCGGGCGACATGCTTGGCAGCCCGCGCTTGCTGTTCGCCTTTGCGCGAGACGGCATGCTGCCCTCGGCCGTTGCCCGCATCCACCCTCGCTTTCACACGCCCGACGTCGCCATCTGGATCTATGCGTGCATCGGCGCGGCGCTGGCGATCAGCAGCAGCTTCACGCAGCTCGCGGTGCTCGCCAATGTGGCGGCCCTGACGTTGTACCTGATGTGCGTGGCGGCGGCGTTCGAACTGCAGCGGCGCGACGTCCGCGCTGATGGCGCCGTGCCGTTCGCCGTGATTGGTGGACCGGTCATCCCCATCCTCGCAGCGGCCGCCATCATCTGGCTGCTGACCAGCGCCACGCGGCGGGAGTTTGGCGTGGAAGGACTGGTGATCGCGGTCGCGACCGTGTTCTATTTCATCCGCAGGACCGGCGGCCAGATCTGAGGCGGATCGCACCAGCAGATGTGTCCCGCGCGTGGCCGCGATCGCCATCGGTCACACGCGCGAGACATCACCGTTCATCACGGTTTGCGCTGGTGGACAATCGTGCCGCCCACGATCGTCGTGAGAACCTGGACGTCTTTGATCCCGGCCGCCGGGATCGCGAGGATATCGCCAGAGAGGATCACCAAGTCCGCCAGCATCCCGCGGGCGATGGCGCCCTTCTCGCTCTCCTGAAATTCCGCGAACGCCGACCCTCTCGTGTACGCCGACAACGCCTCGTCGGCGGTGAGGCCCCGCGTGATCGCGGCGCTGAGCGCCAGCATCGGGTTGAGCGGCGCTGCCGGCCAACCGGAGCCGAGCGCCACACGGATGCGCTTCTCAATCAGCGGCCTGAGCGTGGCGCCGGCGGAGTGAAGCGTGAGCGACGCAATCGCGTCCAGCGATGCGAGCCGATCGAGATCCGCCGTGACGATACGTGAGCCGTCGATCCGAAACCGGCGATCGCGTCCGCCGTTGGCCCGCGCGAGGTCGTCGAACAGATCCAGCGCGTGCGACGCCGGGCCATCGCCCGTCGCGTCGACCAAGACCTGGAGCCCGGCGTGGTCAGCGGCCATCAGCCGCGTGCGCTTCTCGAGCACGTCGCTGGCCCCGTCAACTCGTGCGCGTACCGTGCCGATGCGCAGCCAGGCCGATCCGAACGCGCGATGGACGCCGAGCTTGGCTTGATCGTACCAGCCGGCTTCATCCGGCGCGGTGGAGATCCGCACGGTCAGCTCGTGGCGATTCGCGAGATTCGCGTAGGCCGCGATGTCGTCGTACGCCGTGTTGATGTCCTGCACGCTCGTGACCCCGAGCGACGCAGCGAGTTCGATCGCGCGCTTGGCGGCATGCAGCCGCTGTTCCGCCGTCATGGCGGGGATGACCCGAATGACCGCATCCATCGCAGCGCCTTGCAGCACACCGGTCGGAAAACCGTTCGCGCCCCGGACGATGGCGCCGCCCGGCGGATCGCTGGTCGTTTCGGTGATCCCCGCCCGTCCCAGCGCGGCGGCGTTGGCGAGCGCCATGCGGCCGTCACCGCGAACCACAAACACGGGGGAGGAGTTGGTGATGTCGTCGATCAGATACCGCGTGGGCAGAACCGGTGGCGTCCACTGCCGCTCGTCCCAATCGCCGCCGACGACCCACTCGCCCGGCTTCGCCTTCGCACGCGCGTTGATGCGCCGCGCGAACTCCGCCTGCGACCCGGCGTCCGAGAGGTCCACGTTCTCCAGCCGTGTGCCGCCGTCCAGCAGGCGCACGTGCGCGTCGTTGAACCCGGGCACGACCAGGCGCCCTTCGGCGTCGAGCACGGTCGTGTTCGCGCCGCGCCAGCGTTCGATCTCGTCGGCGTTCCCGACATCCACGATCCGATCGCCGATGATCGCAACGGCGGTCGCAAACGGCTGCGCATGGCTGCCGGTCCAGATGCTGGCATGCGTCACGACCAGATCGGCGGCAAGGCGCGACGGGCGCGAACAACCGATCGCGATCGCCGGTGTCACGATCAACATCACGAGCATCGCGCGCGGCGGCGAGGACCACATCAGCGTCGCGAATTATAGCGTGCGGTCGGTGCATACCATCACGACGGACCGTTGTGAACGACGCCTGGTCGCCGTCAGCTCCGCAATTCGGCAGGACGCCAGCTTCATACTGCAAACGATTACGCGCTGAAAACGTTGTAAGCTCGGAGAATGGCTCATGCGAACCCCTCTGATCCCGACGTGAAGCAGCTCCTCACCGACGCCACCACGATCGCCATGGTCGGCGCCTCGTCGAACCCCGACAAGGCGTCGTACGGCATCATGCAGAAGCTGCAGAGCGTGGGCTATCGCGTGATTCCGGTGAACCCGCGCGAGACGGAGATTCTCGGCGAGCGCTCGTATCCGTCGCTGGCCGACGTGCCGGGACACATCGACATCGTGGATGTGTTCCGGCGCGCGGAAGACACGCCCGGTATCGCGGATGAGGCGGTGAAGGTCGGCGCCAAGGCGTTGTGGCTGCAGACGGGGATCGTCAGCGAGGATGCGGCGACACGCGCGACGGCTGGCGGCCTGACCGTCGTGATGGACGCCTGCATCGGCGCCACGCACAGCCTCTTGCGTGTTCCGAAGAAGACGCTCGCCTAACAGGCGTCGCGCTACGAAAGCGTGCCGATCGCGACCTCGAGTTGCGTCACCAGCGTATCCAGCTGATCGACGACGGCGAGCACGGTCTCCGGCTTGCTCAGATCCACGCCCGCGCGCTGGAGCAGCGGCATCGGGTGATCGCTGCCGCCGGATTTCAGCAGCATCAGGTACCGATCGATCGCGGCCCCGCGGTCCGCGTGCGAGCCACTCGTCAGCTGCGTCATCAACTGCGCGCTCGACGCGAAGCACGTCGCGTACTGATAGACGTAGTACGGCGTGCTGAAAAAGTGCGGGATGCGCGACCACGTGATCCGCGACAGCTCGTCGCAGTCGAGCGAGTCACCGTAGTACGTCTTCAGCAGCGTGACATACAGCTCGCTCAGCACCTCCGCGGTCACCGGGCGCCCCTCTTCCACGAGCCGATGCGCCTGCAATTCGTAGTCGGCGAACAGCACCTGCGTGTAGAACGTGCCGACGATGCCGTCGATCGCGTGCTGCAGGAGGACGATCCGCTCGCGGTCGTCTGTGGCGTGATCGAGCATGTAGTTCAGGAACAACGCTTCGCTGAGGGTGGACGGCACCTCGGCGATGAAAATCGTGTACGCCGAGTAGACAAACGGCTGGTGCGCGTTGGACAGGATGGTGTGCATCGAGTGCCCCATCTCGTGCGCCAGCGTGAACACCGCGTCGAGCGTGTCGTTGTAGTTCAACAGCATGTACGGATGCACGCCGTACACCGGCGCTGAGTACGCGCCGCTGCGCTTGCCGGGGTTTTCGTAGACGTCGATCCACCGACTCGCGAGCGCGTCGCGCATGTGCGCCTGATACTCGGCGCCGAGCGGCGCGACCGACGCCGGCAGCCACTCCTGCACGTGCTCGTACGGATACTGGCGATCGAAATCGACGAGCGGAATCGCCGCGTCGTAGTTGTGGTACGAGTCGAGGCCGAGCACGCGCTTGCGCAGCCGGTGATACCGGCGCAGCGGCTCGGCGCCCGCCTTGGTCGTCTCAATCAGATTCTCGACGACGGCCGGCGGGATGTTGTTGCCGTGCAGCGCCGCGTCGAGCGTCGTCTTGTAGCCGCGCGACTGCGCGTGGAACCAGTCACGCTGCAGCACGCCGCTGTAGAGCGAGGCGTAGGTGTTGGTGTTCGCGGCAAACATCTGGTGGTACGCCTTGAACGCCGCCGCGCGGTCACCCTGATTACGGTTCGTAGCCAGGAGCGCGCGGTACTGGCCGTAGGTGAGCGTGACCTCGGACCCCGAAGCGAGCGTGATCACCGGGTGCTTGATGTCGGCGGTGGACAGCGCCGCGTAGGCGTCGTTCGGCGCGGACGAGAAGCGGCTCGCGAGCGAGAGGAGGTGCTCTCCCTTCTCGTCGAGCACGTGTTCCTGCTGGCGATACAGATCCTCGAGCGCGAAGCGGTACACCGCGAGGCCCGCATGCGCATCCATCCACTGCCCCACCGTCGATAGGGAAATGGCCAGCAATTCCGGATTGAACCACGCGCTCGCCTGACCGGCCTTCGCAAACAGGATCTGGACCTGCTGCCGCCGGGCGTTAATGTGGTTGTCGCGCTGATCCTCGTCGTACTTCAGCCCGGCGAAATACCAGACTTTGTAGGTCAGCTGGCCGATGTCGTCCGACAGCGCCATCGCGGCCATCAGCCGGTCGGGGCCTTGCGCCAGCGTGCCCTGCAGCGCGGCATACTCAGCGATCTTCGTCTCGAGCGTCTCGTACGCCTGCCGCCACGCGTCCCAGTCCGGGAAGATGTCCGCCAGGTTCCATTTGTAGCGATCCGCGATCTCCGAGCGATCGCGAAGCTCTGGCGCAGCGGCCGCTTCAACGGGCGAGAACGAGTCCATGCATCGATTCTATCCCGTTGACAGAACGAATCTGTGTCATCTTGAGGTCATGCGATCCATCAGCCTCTTGTTCCGTGCAACGCTGCTGCTGGCCGGCGCGCTCGCGTCAGGCGCCTGCTTTCAGATGACCACGGTCTTGAAAGTGAACGCCGACGGCAGCGGCACCATCGCCCACGAGATGGACTACACGAAGGGCGCGCTGTTGCAGCTGAAGCAGTTTGCCGCGCTCGGCGGCGGGCGCGGCGGCGGCGCCGATCCGCTGTCGGAACAGCAGGCGCGCGACATGACGGCCAGCATCGGCCCAGGCGTCACCTACGTGTCGTCAACGCCCGTCACCTCGCCGTTCGGGCAGGGACGCGCAGCGATCTACGCGTTCACCGATGTGAGTCAGCTTCGGATTTCGACGCAGCCAGCCGCACCAGGCGGCCTGACGATCAAGACGCAGGGCTTCAGCACGCAGTCGGAATCGATCACGTTCACGATCACGCACGAGGCCAACGGCAACGCTGTGCTGCACATCCACGTGCCCGAGCCGAACTACCTCGACTTCTTCGGCTCGCCGCAGGCGGCCGGACAGATCGGCATGATCAAGACGATGCTGGCGGGCGCGCACGTACTGCTGGCGGCGGAGCCGGCCGGCACGCTGATCAGGACGAGCAGTCCGTTCGTGGAAGGCCAGCGCGTCACGCTGATGGACATCGACCTCGACGCGGTGCTCGCCGACGACACGCTGCTGCCGAGCATTCAGGCCGCCGCGGCCACGCCGGTCGAGGCGAAGAAGATTCTGATGCGCGCGAAGGGGTTGAAGATCAACCTCGATCCCGAGATCACGATCGAATTCACGCCAGCAAAATAGTCACGCCAGCGAAATAATCTCGACCTCGATCGATGCCGGATCGCCCGCGGTGATCGTCAGCCGCGCCACGCTCGGCTTCAGGTCGAACCGCCGCGGTCCGGCGGCTCCCGGATTCAACGCGACTCGCCCGCCTTCGCGCAGGACAACCGCCTTGTGCGTGTGGCCGAAGATCACCACGTCGCCGGCATACCTGGACAGGACCAGCGCCGCATCCGGCTGCCCGAGTTCGTGACCGTGAACGACGCGGATCGTGACGCCGCCCAGCGTGACCACGCGCTCGCGCGCCAGCGACGGGTCGTGCCTGTCGTCGCAGTTTCCGTAGACCGCTTCCACCGGCGCGATCGCCGACAACTCGTCGAGCACGGACTGACCGCACACATCGCCCGCGTGGAGAATCAGCTGCGCGCCCGCGAACGCCGCTGCGACCCCGGGCCGTAACAGGCCGTGCGTGTCCGAGACGACACCCACCACGTATACTTCACCGTTCATGTCCGACCGGCTCTTCACACCGCGCTTTTTTCTCATGTGCGGCTTCACCTTTACGGTGTTCCTCTCGGCGTTTCAGCTGCTGCCGACAGCGCCGTTTCGCATCCAGGAACTGGGCGGGTCGACGTTCGCGTCGGGTCTCTTCCTCGGATTCCTGACGTACGCATCGGCCGCCTCGGCGCCCCTGACAGGCGCGTTTGCCGACCGCGTGGGCCGCCGCCCCACGCTCGTCATCGCCAGCAGCGTCATTCTCCTCTGCGCGATCGGCTACGGCCTGACAACGAGCATCCCGGTGATGCTGGCGCTCGTCCTCGTGCATGGCGTGTTCTGGTCGGGCCTGCTGTCGGCGTCGGCCGCCTACCTCACGCATCTGCTCCCCGAGCGCCGTCGCGCGGAAGGCATCAGCTACTGGGGTCTGTCGAGCGTCGCGGCGATCGCGGTCGCACCGCCCATCGCGTTCTGGATCATGCAGCATGGCGGGTGGACGTGGATCTGCATTTCCTGCGGCACACTCAACCTGCTGATGGGCATCATCGCGTTCTCGTTGCCCGAAGATCGGGTGGCGACACAACTCGACCTGCCGCTCCCGAGCATCCGTCCGTCGATCGTGGAGTGGCGCGTCCTCGCGCTCTCGCTCACGCTGTTTCTCTACTCGTTCGGCTACGGCGCCATCACCAGTTTCAGCGCGATGTACGCCGACGCGCTCGGCATCTCACCAAAGAGCATCTACCTGACACTGCTCGCGGTCGTCATCCTGCTGACGCGCCCGCTCTCCGGCGGACTCGCGGACCGCATCGGCTACCGGCGCGTGTTCATGCCGTGCCTAGTGCTGATTGCCGCGGGCCTCGCGCTGCTGTCGGCGGCCTCGAGTCTCCCCTGGTTCATCGCCTCGGCGATCGTGTTCGGGGTTGGCTTCGGCACGGCGTATCCGGTGTTTGTCGCGTACGTGATGCGCGACGTCAGCGCCGCCCGGCGCGGCGCCGCCTTCGGTGCGATCCTCGCAGCCTTCGACACCGGCATCGGCACCGGATCGACGACGGTCGGCTGGCTGATCGAACACGTCGGCTTCTCCACCGCGTTCGGCGTGGCCGCCGCGCTGTCGGTGATCGCGCTGCCGTATTTCGTCGTAGCTGATCGTCGCCTTCGGTAACGAAGGTTACGAGGGGAGACGTTCCTTCGTTCCTCCGTGTTAAACCGTTTCCTCTGTAACCTCTGTTACCTGGTGCTGCCTGTAGCAACGCAGTGTCGGCGTCGTCCCCGCTACCCACCCTGTGGCGATCAGGCACCCGATGCCACCGCTGATCACGGAGAACGGTGCGCCGAGCCAGTTGGCGACCGCTCCCGCTTCGAGCTCGCCGAGTTGCGGACCGCCCTGGAAGAACATCATGTTGACGCCCATCATCCGGCCGCGGAGACGATCGGGCGTCTCGAGCTGGCGCACGATGTTCCGGATCACCATGCTGACGGTGTCCGTCGCGCCCGTCATCGCCAGGCAGGCGAACGTGAGCCAGAACGACCGCGAGATCCCGAAGATGATCGTGGCGAGCCCGTAGCCGCCGACCGCCCACAGCAGCGTCGGGCCGCGGCGTGTGATGCGGTCCACGAGCGGCACCAGCACGGCGCTGGTCGCCATCGCGCCGACCGCGGGCGCCGCATACAACCAGCCGTACCCCTTCGCGCCGACCTGCAGGACGTCCTGCGCGAAGATCGGCAGCAGCGCGGTGGCCGACGAGAAGAACGTCGCGAAGAAATCGAGCAGCATCGTCGATCGGATGAGCGGCGAGCGGAACACGAACTGCAATCCCTCGAGCGCTGCGTGCAGAGACACGTCGTCTCGCGATCCGGATTCTGACGGCGCGCGCGCAGGCACGTCACGCATCATCAGCAGTGCGACGATCACGACACTGAACGACACGGCGTTGGCCACGTACACCCAGCCGACGCCCGTCGACGCAATCAGCAGGCCGCCCAGCGACGGCCCAACGACCGAGGCGGTCTGGAACATGATCGTGTTCAGGCTGATCGCATTCGGCAGGTGCTCGCGCGGCACGAGCGTCGGCACGAGCGAACCGCGCGCCGGCATGTCGAAGGCGCCAACGGACGAGCCCAGCGCGGCGAGCAGGTACAGCGGCCAGACCTGCGTCAGGCCGCGGAAGGTCAGCACCGCGAGCGCCACGGCCACCAGCGTCGCCGCCACTTGCGTGAACAGCATCAGCTTGCGGCGGTCCCACGCGTCGGCGACGACACCGCTGATCATCGAGAACACCATGATCGGCACCACACGCACGAGGCCGACGAGCCCCAGCGCCAGCCCCTTGCGATCCGGCGGAACGAGCAGCGACACATGCCAGAGCAGCGCGGCGTTCTGCATCATCGAACCGGAGAACGAGACGAACAACCCGATCCAGATCAGCCGGTAGTTGCGGTGCTGAAGGGCGACGAGGGAGCCGCGCGTCAACAAGGCTAGGAGTGCCCGAGGATCGCGTGCGGCTGATACGGCTCTTCGAGCGAGGCGATCTCCGCAGCGTCCAGCCGAATCTCCAGCGCGCCGATCGCATCATCGAGATGTGCGAGTTTCGATGCGCCGATGATTGGCGCGGTGACGCCGGGCTTGGCGAGCAGCCAGGCCAGCGCGATCTGCGTCGGCTTCACGTCGCGGGTCGCGGCGAGGGCGACGACGCGCTCGGCAATCGTGAAATCGCTGTCGGCGTAGTACAGCGTGTGGGCGAAGTCGTCGGTCTTCGCGCGAATCGTCTCACCCTTGTCCTCGCGGCGCCGGTTGCCGGCCAGAAATCCCCGAGCCAGCGGACTCCACGGAATCACGCCAATCCCCTCTTCGCGGCAGAGCGGCAGCATCTCGCGTTCTTCCTCGCGGTAGACGAGGTTGTAGTGGTTCTGCATCGACACGAACCGCGTCCAGCCGTGCGCGTCTGAGGCCGCGAGCATCTTCATGAACTGCCACGCGAACATGCTCGACGCGCCGATGTATCGCGCCTTCCCGGCCTTGACGATATCGTGGAGGGCTTCGAGGGTTTCTTCGATCGGCGTATCGGGATCGAAGCGGTGGATCTGATACAGATCGACGTAGTCGGTGCCCAGACGCTGGAGCGACCCGTCGATCGCGTCGAGCAGATGTTTGCGCGACAGCCCGCGCGCGTTCGGGCCGTCGACGACCGGGTAGAACGCCTTGGTCGCAATCACGAGCTGATCGCGCGTGATCGCGTGCGCCTTCAACGCACGGCCGAGCACCTGCTCGCTGACACCGCGCGAATACATGTCGGCGGTGTCGAAGAAGTTGATGCCGTGCTCGAGCGCGCGCGCGATGAACGGCCGGCTCGCCGCCTCGTCGAGCACCCACGGCCGCCACTCCGGCGTGCCGTAGGTCATCGCGCCAAGGCACAAGCGCGAGACCTTCAGGCCGGTGTTGCCGAGTCGGATGTAATCCACTACTTCACGTCGATCAGCTCGACGTCGAACAGCAGCGTCGCGTTCGGACCGATCACGCCGCCGGCGCCGCGCGCGCCGTAGCCGAGTTCGGACGGGATGACCAGCGTGCGCGTGCCGCCGATCTTCATGCCCGCTACACCCTGATCCCAGCCGCTGATCACCTGACGGGCGCCGAGCTTGAACTCGAACGTGTCGCCGTGATCCCGGGAGCTGTCGAATTTCTTGCCTCTGTGATCGGCAGCCTTCGGGTCGTACAACCAGCCGGTGTAGTGCACGGAAACCGTCTTGCCGGCGGTCGCCTCGGCGCCGGCGCCGACCTTGCCGTTGGAAATCTGCAGGCTCGTGATGTTGTCCATAGCGGAGTCCGGGAATTGGGTAATCGGATAACTGAGTCATCGGGGAATTGATTGGAGGATTGGGCGCCAACCCCCATCGATTACCCAATGACCAGATTACTCGATTCCCCAATTCATGTGGTGAGCAGGAGCTTGCCGATGTGGACACTGGACTCCATCACACGGTGCGCCTCCGCAGCGTCGCGAAGCGGGAACGTCGCGTGCACGACGGGGGCAACGGCCCCCGATTCGAGCAGCGGCCAGACCTGCTCCCACAGCGCAGCAGCGATCAACCCCTTGTCGGCGACCGGCCGCGGACGAAGTGTCGAACCCGTAATCGTCAGCCGACGCTGCATGATCGTCTGGATGTTCACCTCGGCCTTGACGCCGTGCAGCGTCGCGATCTCGACGAGCCGGCCTTCGACCGTCAGCGCCTCGATGTTGCGCGAGAAGTATTCGCCGCCGACCATGTCGAGAATCACATCGACGCCGCGCCCGGCAGTCAGGTCGCGCACGACGTCGGCGAAGTTGGTGTCGCGATAGTTGATCGCCCGCTCGGCGCCGAGCCGCTCGCACGCGGCGCACTTCTCTGCCGATCCCGCGGTCGCGAACACCCGCGATCCTCTCGCCTTCGCCAGCTGAATGGCGGTTGTCCCGATTCCGCTCGAGCCGCCGTGGATCAGGATCGACTCGCCCTGCTGCAGGCGTCCGCGATCGAACACGTTGGTCCACACGGTGAAGAACGTTTCGGGAATCGCCGCCGCTGTGACCACGCTCATGCCGCGCGGCACGGGCAGACACTGCGGCGCCGGCGCCACGCAGTACTCGGCATAGCCACCGCCGGTGACGAGCGCGCACACCGCGTCGCCGACGCGCCAATCGATGACGCCCTCACCGAGCGTTTCGATCACACCAGACACTTCGAGGCCGGGAATATCTGACGCGCCTGGCGGCGGCGCATACCGTCCACGCCGCTGGAACACATCGGGCCGGTTCACACCCGCCGCCGCGACTTTGATCAAGACTTCGCCAGCCGCCGGCGACGGCGTCGGCCGCTCGACCGGAACCAGGACATCGGGTTCGCCCGGCTCACGAATCTCGATCGCGATCATTGTGGTCCTCAGTTCTCATTTTCAACAAACGCCCGAGCCTGGAGCGCGAGCACGGGGTAGCGGCGCCGCAGATCGTCCACCTGGCCAGCGTACTCGGTTTTTGGAAAGTCTCTGCGGATGTACCGCTCGCGCAGACAGCGGATTTCGTACTTGTAGAGATCGCGGACGAAGTCGCGCACGAGCGCGGGTGGCGTGTGGCCGGTCGGCCGGACGCCGTGCCGCAGCAGCTGCGCGAGCACGTCGGCGCGATAGCGGACCGGCTCACCCATCGAGCATCCCTAGCAGACGATCGAGCGAGGCGCGGATCCGGATGATGTGCTGCGGTCCGTTGATGGCCTCGGCCAGCGCCGGCGGTGTCTCGACGGGGCGGCCGATGATCGGCTCGACGATCTCCGCAAATTTCGCCGGATGCGCCGTTGCCAGAAACACCCCCACCCGACCTACGTGACCGACCTGCCCTGTGTGACCCACCCGACCGATCCGCCCTACCTCACCTGTAAGCCCCATATAGGCAATCGCGCTGTGCGGATCGAGCAGATAGCCGCGCTCCTCGTACACTCGCCTGATCGTCGCGCGCACGTCATCGTCGCTGAACCGGCGCCCGGTGACGTCGCGCCGCATCGCGTCGAGATCGCCGTCGTATAACCAGAGCATGCGATCGAAGTTGCTCGGGTGCCCGACGTCCATCGCGTTCGACAGCGTCTGCTGCGAGGGTCGCGGCTCGAAGCGGCCGGTCTCGAGATACGCAGGCACGACGTCGTTCGCATTGGTGGCGGCGATGAAGCGCGTGATGGGCAACCCGGCACGCTTGGCGATCAGGCCCGCGGTGAGGTTGCCGAAATTGCCGCTCGGCGTGCAGAACGTGATCTCCGACGAACCGTATCCCAGGGCCTGCAACTGCGCGACGGCGTGGACGTAGTAGACCGACTGCGGCAGCAAACGGCCGACGTTCACCGAGTTGGCCGACGTCAGCCGCATGGTGCGGCGCAGATCGGGATCGGCATACGCCTCGCGCGTCAACCGATGGCACTCGTCGAAGCTGCCGGCGACTGCGTACGCCCGCACGTTCCCCCGCTCGCCGTTGAACATCGTCAACTGCGCTTCCTGCGTGGGGCTGACGCGACCGTCGGGGTACAGGATCACCACCCGCGTGTTCGGCACGCCGTGGAACGCGTGCGCGACGGCGCTGCCGGTATCGCCGGATGTGGCGGCGAGAATGGTGAGCGGATCGTCGCCGCGATGCCGCGACGCCATCAGGCGCGCCATGACGCGGGCGCCGACGTCCTTGAACGCGAACGTGGGACCGTGGAACAACTCGAGCGCGAAGACGCCCGGCTGCACCTCGACGAGAGGGATCGGAAAATTCAACGCCTCGACGACCACCGCTTCGAGGATGGCGGGGTCGAGGTCGCCGCGCGTGAACGGTCGGAGCGCGCGCAGCCCGATCTCGGTCAGCGTATGCCGCTGGAGATGCGACAGCTCTTCACTCGTCCACGGCTCGATCGTCTCGGGAACATACAGTCCTCCGTCCGCGGCGAGCCCCTCGAACAACGCCGTCGTGAACGAGACAGGTGGCACCGTGCGACGGGTGCTTACGTAACGCAACTCTCAGCTCTCAACTTTCAACTCTCACAGCCCAGCCTGAGACTTGAGACCTGAGCCTTGAGACTTGTCGGAAATCACCCGAGCGCCGGTCTGGCCGATCGGCGAGATGTACGTCTGAGGCTCCCCGCCGATGTGCAACTTGACCGCCGCCGTCATCGCGGTCGCGACCGCCTGGGCGGACACCGCATCGCGGCAGAGCGCGAACAGTGACGGTCCTGAACCGGAGAGGCTGCAGCCGAGCGCGCCCGCACCGGCGGCGGCCTGTTTGATCTGCGCAAGCCCAGGGACGAGCGGCGCGCGGCGCGGCTCAGCGATCACGTCCTCCAGCGATCGCGCCATCAGATCGAAATCGGATCGGTGCAAGGCGTCAACGAACGCGCCAAGGTTGGCCCACTGCCGAATGGCATCGCGGAGCGGCACGGTGGCGCCGAGCAACGCGCGCGCGCGGGCCGTTTCAATTTCGAGATCCGGATGGATCACCACCGCCGTCAGGCCGGCCGGCACGGGCAGGCGGACAACGTCAGGCGGATTCGGCACGCGGACGAGCACCAGTCCGCCATACACCGCAGGGGCGATATTGTCGCCGTGGGCGGATCCGGCGCCGATTCGCTCGCCTTCGAACGCGCACGCCATCAACGTGGCCAACGGTGTGTGCGCGTTGAACAATCCATCGACGGCGACCACGGCCGCCACGGCGCTGGCGGCGCTGCCGCCGAGGCCACTCGACAGCGGCAGGCCCTTGCGAATCGTCAGCGTCACGCCGCGTGTTTCGCCGAGGAAGGTCAGCAGCGCCTGCGCCGCGACGCCCGCCGTGTTCTTCGCAGCGTCGCGAGGCAACCGGCCCTGATCGCCGATGATGTCATCGATACGGACGCCCGGCGGCGCGAGCCGCGCTGTCACCTCATCGCCGGGTGCGTGCAGCGCGAAGCCGAGCACATCAAACCCGCACGCCACGTTCGAAACCGTCGCGGGAGCAAACGCCGTGACTGCATTCATCGCAGCGCACATCTTACCTGCGACGACGGCTGATCACGAAGCCACGACGACGACGAAGATCAGAACGCGCCACAGAGTCACAGAGACACAGAGGCGCGGGAAGTGTTCGACGGCGGCCGGCTACGCCAGCCGATGGCCCGGCGGGAATCGGCCGCCGACGTGAGTCGGATGCCACCTTCGTCGACTCACGTCGTCGGCCGATTCCAGCCGGGCGCGTCGCCAAGCGACGCCCGTCGAACAGCGGTCCCGCGCTCTGCCTTTGCGTCCTTGGCGGCCTTTGCGTTCCCGCTCGGTGACTCTGTAACTCTGTAACTCTGTAACTCTGTGACTCTGTGGCCCGTTGATTTACCGGTGGTACCGCTCGCGGATGGTTGGAATCAGGTATTCCTGGAAGGCGCGCTCGAAGTTGTATGTGGGATCGAAGCCCCAGTCGCGTCTGGCGGCGGAGTCGTCCACGGCCGCGGGCCATGAATCGACGATGCTCTGTCGCTTCCGGTCAATGGCGTAGCCGATCCTCGCGTCCGGAAACGCGGCAAGGACGACGTCCCGGATCTCAGCCGCTGACGGGTTGAACGCCGACAGGTTGTAGGCGCTCCGGGTCAGGCGCTCGCGTGGCGCGGCCGCCAGCGTGAGCAACGCCTCGACACCGTCCGGCATCGCCATGAACGGAATGGTCGCATCCGGCCGCACGAAACAGTCGTACGATTGTCCTTTCGCTGCCGCATGAATCATCTCCGGTGCGTAGTCAGACGTGCCACCCGACGGCAGTGTCATCGCCGAGATCAGTCCCGGAAATCGCACGCAGCGGAAGTCCACGCGCGCGATCGCGTCCGCAGACAGCTGCTTGTAGTACCGCGCGTAGTAGTGGCCCAGCTGCTCGCAATACAGCTTGTTGCACCCGTACATCGTCGTCGGATGCGCGTACTGATCCTCGGTGACCGCCCCGGCGCGCATCTTCGTGGCCAGATCCGGCAGGCCGTACGCCGCGATGGACGAGGGATAGATGAAGACGACCGGCCGGCCGTGCGACTCACCCTGATGCTGCGCGAATTCGAGGAGGTTGAGGGTCCCCTCGACGTTGACGTGGTGCGCGGTGACGGGCGTGAACTCCGAGCGCGTGGACAGCAGCGCCGCGAGGTGAAACACGCGGTCCACTTCGAACTCGGCGAGCACACGATCCAGCAAACCCAGGTCGTTGATCGAACCGGTGAATTCGCGCGTCACGAGCGGCGCCAGCGACGAGTCGAGCGGGCTGACATCCAGCGTGATGACGAGCGATCCGGAGCCAGACAGACGCGTGACGAGGCCGTGGCCGATTTCTCCGCCAGCCCCCGTGATCAGGACGACCGGCTTACGCATGCGTGTCCGCCTTCGCCGTGGCGAGCATATTCACCGACGTGTAGATGACAACGAAGACGACGAGCCAGCGGACGGCGCCCAGCGGGAGCGACTCCACGAGGTACGCGGCAATCAGCACCGCCGGCAGCCCTCCGAGCGCCAGCCCGAGCGCCGCCTGCACGTGATAGGTCTGCGTCTTCACGAAGCGCACACTGCTGACGGGCATCAGGAACGCGCACGAGCCCATCATGATTGGAAACGCCGCCGTCGGCGCCATCCCGAGCAGGCTGACCAGAATCATGCACGGCGCGTAGAGACCGATGCCGAGCATCATCAGCACGCCGAGCACGAAGTTGCCCGCGAGACCGATCGCCAGTCGCGTTCCCGTCAAGC
>JAYVMG010000617.1:0-35152 GCA_043759095.1 Acidobacteriota bacterium
GGTCACCGGCAGCTCGACCTGTGCGATATCCGGCGACTGCCTGGCGTACGGCGCCGAATGCAGCGGGACGTAGTGAAACGCCGCGCTGATCCCTTCGGCCTTCAGCGCGCGCAACACCCAGTCGCGTTGCGCGGGATCGACAAGTACCGCGAACACGTGCCAGTTAGGACGGCAACCCGCGGGTACGACCGGCAACTGAATGGCGTCGCGATAGGGCGCGAGCGTGGTCAGCAGGCGCTCGGCCTGCGCGGTCTTTCGCCGCGTGATCTCCGGCAGCTTCTTGAACTGCTCGACCGCCACCGCCGCCAGAAGGTCCGAAAGGACATGGCTGCTGCCGACGCCCACCCACGTGTACTTGTCGCGCTCCCCGCGCAGAAACGCCGTCCGATCCGTGCCTTTTTCCCGAAGGATTTCAGCCGCCTTGAGGAACGCTTGATCGTCGCGGACCAGCAATGCGCCGCCTTCGCCGCAGACCAGGTCCTTTGTTTCGTGGAACGACAACGCGCCGAGCGCGCCGAGCGTACCGAGCGCGCGCCCGCCGCACGTCGCGTTCACGCCGTGCGCAGCGTCTTCGATCATGATCAGACGATGCGCCTTTGCAATCGCATCGAGCGCCGCCATGTCGCACGCCATCCCGGCGTAATGCATTGGCAGAATCGCGCGCGTCCGCGGTGTGATGCGCCGCGCAACGTCCTGCGGGTCGAGGCCGAGGGTGATCGGATCGATATCGGCGAACACCGGACGCGCCCCAGCCTTGATGACCGCGTTGGCCGTCGACACGAACGTGAAGCTCGGCAGGATCACGTCGTCGCCAGGAGCCAGGCCCGCCACGATCAGCGCAATCTCGAGCGCGGCCGTGCACGAGTTCACGGCGAGAACGCCGCACGCGCCGGTCGACTCCCGCAGCAGATGCTCGAGTTCGCGGCCTTTCGCTCCGTCTCCCGCGACGTGCGTGCCGGTCAGCACCTCCTGCATCGCCTGCTGTTCGCGCGCATCGAACCAGGGTTTGTGGAGCGGCAACCGCGCGGTTCGCACCGGGTTGCCTCCGTCGATCGCCAGCGCCTGCGACGCCATCTTCAGATCTGCTCCTCGATCGCCGGTGTGCCGGCGTTCGGATTTCGCCGCGGCGGTCGCACATACGAGATCCAGTCCATCGGACTCAGCCCGGCGTGACGCAGGAGCATCTGCGCCGATCCGAAGCGGCCACCCTTCAGATGCCGGTACACCGCGCGGGCCTGAACGAACGCAAAGTTGCGCTTGCCGATCTCCAACGTCTCGCCGTCGAGTGGGCACTGCCCGGACTGGAGCAGGCGCCAGGCCTCGGCGGTGGCGCGCGCGTACGCCATTTCGCTCTCCGGCTTGACCATCTCCTGCCCGGGGTGAATACGGTAATAGAACAGATCGCCCGGAACGAGGAGCACGTTCACCTTCGCGCAGGCATGAAGCCAGAACAGGAAATCGCCGGCAATGTCGACCTCGGGAAACCCCCCGAGTGCCTCGAACGCCTCCGCGCGAAACATCGCCGACGCTGGGCCCTGCTGAAAAAGCCCGGAGCCCAGCAATTCACGTTCATACGCCAGCCGCGGCGTCAGCAGCATCGGGCACGGTCCGCCCGGCCAGTTCCGAGGGCCGGTCATGGCAAACGCCGCTCGTGGTTCGGCCTCCAAAGGCTCCACCATCGTCGTCAGGCAGTGGGAATACATCACGTCGTCGGAGTCGTGGTACTTCAGGAAACGACCCTGCGCGAGGCCCGCCACCTGACGCCGGTTGCCGTAGTCGCCAAGATTGCGTTCATTGATCGACACACGGATCCGGGAATCGCGACGCGCGTAGTCGCGCACGATGTCGACCGTGCCATCCGAAGAGCGGTCGTCGCAGATGACCAGTTCGAAGTTGGTTTCTGTCTGCGCGAGGACGCTCTCGATCGACTCCGCGACGTAGTTCTCGCGGTTGTACGACGTCAGCAGCACGCTGATTCTTGGTGTGGTCGGCACGGTGTCGGCTGGTTGTGGCTATCGCGGCCAGGCGTACGCGATGCGATGCGCGAGTTCCGCGGCCGTCACTGCCGCCAGCGCCACGAAGCGTGAGCGCTCGAGCGGCGGCTCGTCCGGACGTGCGAATCCTGATCGCGTGTTGAAACCGGCCGCAAAGCCGAGGCTCCCGGCGACCGCGACTGACTCGTCGTCGCAGTCCGCGCGCGGCGCCCCGAATGGATACGCGAGCGTGCTGACCGACCGGCCGGTCCATTCTTCGAGCGCCGCCCGGCACGACTGGAGTTCGCGACGCTGCACGTCCGACGATGCGCCGGCAAGCGGAGCGTGGGACGCCGTGTGCACGCCGATCGTGAAGCCCTCGTCGGCGAGCTGCCGAACGTGCGCGGCCGTCATCGGCGCCAGCGTCGGCGCCGTGCTGGCGGATGTCTCGTACTTCCGCGCGACCGCGCGCCACCCTTCATGCGGCAGCGCCCGCGCCTCGTTGACCGCATCCGGCCCGAGCGCGCGAGCAACGGCGTCGAACCAGAACAGTCGCTGATCCCGGATCGGCTCCGAGCACACGAACATCGTCGCCGGGATGTTGTGCTGCAGAAGAATAGGCCGCGCCAAATCGAACACGCTCCGGTAACCGTCGTCGAACGTCATCAACACAGGGCGTCTGGGCAGTTCGCAACCGGTCGCCCGTGCCTCGCCAAACGCCGCGAGATCGATCGGGTGACAGGTCTCCGCGATCACCCGGCACTGCGCCGCAAACGTCTCTTCGAACACGTGAAGATTTGCGAACGGCATGCCCGGATCGTCGTCCGCTGACGCGCGAACCCCGTGATAGCAGAGCGCGAGCACGCCGGGAAATGTCTGGTCCTCGAGTTTGCTGGCGTACCAGCCGCTGGCCAGCAGCCCGGCCTTCGCCGATCCCGAGAACGGTACGGTCGTCATTGCGGCATCCTCACAGAGATAGGTCGGGCTGAACAAGGGCACGATGTCGAACGTATCGGCGCGCGTGACGCCAGCGCCGAACCGCTCGGTGTATCCGTCGGTCTGCACTTCGAGCACGGCGCCGCTGATGAGATCCCGATGCGCGGATAGAAACACGTTCAGGTAGTAGCGATTGATCGGCGTGCCGCGATCAAATCCGTAGGTCGCGGAAAACGGCGTTGTGCGGCGGAGATTGCCCCAGCGCGGCAGGCCGTAGCCGCGCACCAGACAGCGCACTTTCGCGATCAGGCTGGGGCCCGCCAGTTGCCGCGCCCGCGCAGCCATCGTCGATCGGAGGGCGGCGGATGGCGTCATCGCGCCGATCGGATCGCCGTGCGGACGAGGCGCACGAAGGGATTCGGAATCCAGGATTGATCGAGGCGGCTGCCGTATTGAAGGCGCGACTGCGCGAGCGGGCGATACAACTCGCGCCACCGCGCGTAGAGCGCCTGATAGTCAACGACGCGATCACGGATATCGAACCGGCTCACGACCGAGTGGCGCGCTGCCGCGCTCATGGCCTCGAGGCGATTCCGGTCGCGGTCGAGAGCGGCGATCGCAGCGGCGAACCCGTGGACATCTCCGACGGCAATCCGCTCGCCGTTCACGTCGTTGTCGACGATTTCCGGTACACCGCTCGCGATGTCGCTGACGATGGCGGGAAGTCCTGCGCCCATGGCCTCGAGCAGCGCCACAGGGAATCCTTCGTAGCGGGTCGGGAACACGAACACGTCCTGTGTGGCGTGCAGGTCGATCAGGTTTGGCGTGGTCATCGTACCCATCCAGCGGACGGTAGGATTGAACGCCCAGCGCAGTTTCAGCGCCGATTCGTCGGGCCCGCCGCCGGCGACGGTCCAGGCGGCGTGGATACCCATCGCCTGCAGCGCACGATCGATCTCCGGCAGGTCGAAGACGCCCTTCTGCCCCTGCTCGAGACGTCCGGCGTAGATCACACGCAGCGGTCCGCCGACTGGCTGCCGCACCGACGCGGGGATGGCGATGCCGTACGGCACGTGGAAGATCGTCGCGGCACGATGCGGGAGACGCGCAATCAACTCGTCGTACATCCGTCGCGAGTAGGCAATAAAGCCGTGGACGATCGCATCGTGGCGCACCGCGAGGTCGTAGTAGTACTCGCTGTCGCCGTGCAGCATATAGAGCACAGCGCGTCCGAAGTCGTGATCGGATGCCACAGCGAGGTCGAGCAGATCGCCGGCGACGTAGACGCCGCCGCCCTTCGGCACCGCGCGAACGACGCGGCGGATCACCGCGTGCAGGTTCTCGATCGGCAGCGTGTACTCGACCAGAGATTGCGTATCGGCAGCCAGCGCCTGGCCAAATCGCGTGTCGACATGCAGATGGTTATGCGTCAGGACGGCGTCGTAACTGAACGCGTCCGGACGCCGGTACGCGAGCAGGTTTGCGATGATGTTCATCATGCCGCCCATCTTGTCCGGCAGGACATACACCACGCTCTCGCGATCGGTCATCGCCATGCGCGCACGGTCATCGCCCAGTTCATGGCCTTCCCTGGAAAGGGCGACTGGGCGCCGGCCAGCGGCTCGCGCCAGGTCAACGCCACGAAATCGTCGATGGCGTAACTGAAACCGGCGCGGGTCAGCAACTCGAGCACGCGCGGCGTCGTCCGGACCGACGGATCGAACTCGTGCAGGTCCATCACGATCGCCTTCACGCGATGCAGAACAGGCTCGCAGTCGGCCAGCACGGCGTCCTCGGCGCCCTCGATATCGAGCTTGAGAAGGTCGATCGGCCCTTCGTCGATCACATCGCGCAGTCGCAGACTCGGCACGGTCGTGGAGGTGCCGTCGATCGCACCAGGCAGCGACCCGATCATCCCCGAATCGCTCCCCTCGCATTGAAAGATCAGCGAGCCGGTGGACGTCCAGAGCGCCGCGTGACGCGTGTCGACACCGCTCGCGCCGTTCGCCTTCAGGTTGGTGTTCAGAATCGCGAACAACGCGGGGTCCGCTTCGTACGCGGTGATGCTGGCCTGTGGGTAGATGCGGCGGAAGAACAGGCTCGCCAGGCCGACGTTGGCGCCGCAGTCGAGAATGCGGGGCGCAGGCGACGCGCTCGTGAAGGCGAGCGCGCCCTTCACGAAAATATCTTCCCACTGCGGGCAGAGCGTCAGCAGATCGGCGTAGCGCACGTCGTAGTCCATCATCCGGATATTGCCGGGCGTGAACCGCGGTGTGACCTCGGCCTCGTGCCAGGCGTGGCGCCAGGCGGCCTTCTCCGGACACTCGAATATCCGGCGGCGGATCGCGCCGAGTTTTCGGATGGCGCGACGGTACGTCCCGGTCATACCGCCCTCAGGACGACGCCGTTGCTCAGATAGCAGTTGGCATTCACGACGATGCCGGTCGACCACATGTTGGAATCGAGCAGACGCACGAGGGCGCGGGCGGCGAGACGCAGGACGCCGACCTTGACCTTCGCAAACAGCGACCGCGACGTGGGAAGAATGGACGCGTCCTCGATGAGCGTCGCCAGCACCTCGGGAAACCGACCCAGGGGCGCCGACGTCTCGACCGCAAATCCGTGATCGGCCGCCAGCCGCTGCACACCGTGCATAGTGAGGCGGCGGAAATCGTAGGGCTCCATGTGCAGCGGAAACACGAATGGCACCGTCAGCACCACCGCGCCGCCTGACGCACTCAGCCGGCGCAGGCCGGCAAACGCGGCGTCGATGTCGGCGACGTGCTCCAGCACTTCGGTACAGAGGATCACCGCGTACGGCTTCGCAGGAGACGGTGCGGCCTCGAGCGTGCTCAGGATGTCCACGGACTTCTGGCTGTTCTGAACGACGTCCATGCCCACGTAGCGCTGCCCCGCCGACTCGATGAGCGGCCGAAACGGCTGCTCCGCGCACCCGACGTCAAGCACGACGCCCTGCCGCGGCGCGGTCGCGAGCAGCGGCGGAAGCGTGGATCGCACCCAGGCATTCACCACGCGAACCGTCCACCGGTCGCGCCCGGTCGCGCCCTCGTAGTCGCGGCGGTGACGAAACGACGACAGCGCGGCGGTGTCTCCGCTCGGGACGGTCACATCCGCCTCAGGAATTCCCCGAGCACGCCGAGCGCCCAGGGGCGGCTCCAGTGCGCGGCGCCTCGCTGCCACGCGCGCCAGGTCGCGTCCGGCACGCCGGGCGCAATCCATCCTGTGTCGACCAGATGCGCCATACCCGATCGGACAAACGGCTGCAGTTCGCCGCCGATCCACGTCGCGAACGGCAGCGTGAATCCCTGCTTCGGCCGATCGACCGCTTCGCGCGGCAGCGGCCGCGCCAGCGTCTCGTGCAGGAGGCGCTTGTTGCGCATCAACGACGGATGCGCGCCCAGATCCGGCCAGACCGCGTCGAGCAGCACGTGATCGACAAACGGCACGCGGACTTCGAGCGCATGGGCCATCGACATCGCGTCGAGATCGCGAAGCAGCTGCGATCCAAGGTAGACGCGCGTCTCCAGGCGCGCGACGTCACCTTCGAGCGTGCTCGAGGCGCCGGCAAAGAGCGCCGACTCCGCAGCCGCCACGCGTTCGACCGTCGGCGCCCAACGATCGCGCAGCGCCGGGCCGGCGATCTGCTCGACCTCGGCCGGCATGAACAGGCCACGCTGCGTGCGATACGCGGCATCGGGCCGGCCGTTTCCCGCCATGAAGTGCTGCCAGCGAGAAGTGAGCCGCTCGGGAAGCACCGCGGACACTGCCGGTCCGACCGCGGGAACGAGTGGCTGCAGCCGCCGCTTCAGGCGCATCGCTGCCGGCAGGCGCGTGAACGACGGATAGCCGCCGAACAGTTCGTCGCCGCCGGTTCCCGACAACACGGCCTTGATTCCCGTCTCGGCCACCGCCGCCGAGACGTAGTACGCATTCACGGCGTCGAGTGTGGGCTGATCGAGCCTGGCCAGAATGCGTGGCAGATCGGCAGCGATGCGCGACGAATCCAGCACGAGCTCGTGATGCGTCGCCCCGAATGCCAACGCGACAAGCCGGGCGTACTCGTGCTCGGACGATCGATCGTCGAAGCGCACGGTGTAGGTGTTGAGACCCGAAACGCCCGCCTCGACGGCGGCCGAGAGGATTGCCGACGAATCGATCCCGCCGGACAGAAACACGCCGACCGGCACGTCCGCAACCAGATGCGCGGCCACGCTCTGCTGCACGGCGCCGCCAACGCGCTCGCGGAGCTCCCCTTCCGTGCAACCTGACATCGGTCGCGCGTAGACGCTGGCAATGTCCGCGAACGGTTTCTGCACGCGACCGCCGTCCTGCGACCAGCGCATCCACGAACCGGGCGGCACACTCTCCACGCCGGCGACGCAGGTCAGCGACGGAGGCACCGTGCCCCATTGGAGAAAACCGAGCACGCCGGCCGGATCGATCGTCCGCTCGACCAGTCCGGACGAGATGAGCGCATGCACTTCGGACGCGAACGCGATCGAGCGATCGCCGGCCGCGACGTAGAGCGGCTTGATGCCGAATCGATCGCGGGCCAGCACGAGCGCGTGCGCATCGGCATCCCACCAGCCGAGCGCGAACATGCCGCGCACCTGCGCCAGTACCGCGGGACCGTCACAGGCGAGCAGCCGCAGCAGCACTTCGGTGTCGCTCCCGGTGGCGAACCGTTCGCCGCGCGCTTCAAGCGACCGCCGCAGCTCGCGGTAGTTGTAGACCTCGCCGTTGAACACGATGGTGTGGCGGCCATCTGCCGTCGACATCGGTTGCGCGCCGGACGGCCCGGGATCGATGATCGCGAGCCGCCGATGCACGAGCAACACGTCCCGCCCGGGCGAACGCCACACTCCGTGGCCATCAGGGCCGCGGTGCGCGAGCGCGGCACCGAGCGCCACGGACGGGTCCGGCGTGATCACGCCATCCTGGCGCGCCACACCGGCAATCCCACACACTAGAAGAACCGGCCTTTGATCTTGATCTCGTCGTTCGGCAGGACCTTGTCCTCCATCTTCACGTCCACGTCCACCGACTTGCCGTTCACGACCCGGCCGACCTTGATGCGCCGATCCGAACCGCGGTCCGACAAGCCGCCCGCGAGGATGATCGCCTGCCCCACGGTCGTGCCTGGATCGAGCACGAACGACCCCGGGTTCTTGATGAAACCGGAGATGTAGAACCGCTTCGCAATCGGGATGTTGACGATGTCGCCGTCCTGGAGCGTGATGTCGCGGCCGACCTTTCCGAGCTCCAGTTCCTTGCGGTTGACGGTGATCGGCTCGGGCGCCTTTTCGCCGTTCTTCGGCGGGTGCATGACGAGCACTTCGTTGCTGGCGTTCTGTGTCGGCGATCCGGCCAGCGCCAGCGCTTCGAGCAGCGACATCGTCGTGCCCTGCAGCGTGACTTTTCCCGGCGAGCGGACCTCGCCGGTCATCAGCACGCTGCGCCCTTTGAACTGATCGACCTCGATCCGGACCTGTGGGTTCTTGAGGTAGTCCTTCTTCAGTAGGAACGTGACCTTCTCCTGTGCCTCCTGCAGCGAGAGACCCGCGACCGGGACGCGCTGGAGATACGGCATCGAGATCGTGCCGTCGGAATCGACGCGGTACTTGCCCGTCAGGTCGGTCTCGTCGGTCACGATGATCGAGAGGCTGTCCTGCGGGCCGATGACGTACCCCTCGCCCGGGACGGCCGGACCGTCGTTTTTCGGCGCGACGCCACCAGGCCCTTCGGGTTTCGGAATGTCGAACTCCGGTTTGTAGGGTGCGCCAGGCACCGGCGGCTGCGCAGGCGACGGCGGCTGCTGCGCGGGCGGCGTCTGTGGTTTCTGCGGCGTCTGCGCGAGGCTCGCGCCGCAGAAGAGGATCACGAGGACGCCGGCGGTCAGTACTGTGTTCGTACGCATGATTGTCGTTTCCTTACGACTCGGAAATCCGCACGAGCGGAATCCCAAGCTGTCGAGCCTTCCTGTAGAGATTTGGACGTTGAATACCGAGGGCCTGGGCGGCCGGCGCCATGCGCCAGTCGTGATGCTGGAGAACCGACGCGATGTAGTCGCGCTCGAACCGCAGGCGGGCTTCCCGCAGGTTGCCGGCCGGCACGAACGGCGCGTGCGCACGGTGCAGCTGAAGCGCCGGCAGGATGTGTTCGATCTGAATCACATCTTCGACCACCTCAGCGACGACGCGCTCGATGGCGCTGCGGAGCTCGGCGAGGTTGCCCGGCCAGGTCAGCGCGCCGACGAGGGCCAGCGCGGCCGGCGTGAACGCGCGCGAGGGACGCCCCGCGGCCACGCACGTGTCTTCGAGCAGACGCGCCGCCAGTGCCGGCACATCGTCGGGACGATCGCGCAGCGGCGGGAGGTCGATGCGCACCGCCGAGAGCCGGCGATACAGGTCGCCGCGGAAGCGGTGCGCGTGGACGTCGGCGTCGATCCCGGGAGGCGCGCTGGCGACCAGACGGAGGGCGGTCGCGACCAGCGTGCCGTCAATCCGCACCTCGCCGTCACGCGCGATTCGCGCCAGCTGCGCCTGGGCGGACGCCCGGAGTTCGGTGACGTTGTGCAGATACAACGTGCCGCCGCGCGCGGTGGCGATACAGCTGTCGGCGCCGACTGATTCCAGATCCGTTGGCGCGGCCGCCGGCGGGTGCCCGAACAGCAGGCGGTCGACGCTGGCGGGATCGCCGGCGTCGCAATTGACGGCGATGTATGGGGACGCGGCAGGACGGCCGCGCAGGTGCAATTCACGGGCGACGGCTTCGACGCCGGCGCCGGGTTCGGCGGTGATGAGCGCGCCGCCATCGAGCGAGGCGCCACGCCTGATCAACTCCTGGACGCGCGCGATCGCAGGCGAGCGCCCAACCAACTCCACCGCGCCGTGCCCGGGCCGGATGATCCGGGTGGCTCTCGCATCAGCCAACATAAGTGGGTCTGCCATAGCTTGGACTCTTGTGAATCTAAGGGGATACAGCTTCGCCCCGTCACTTACAGAAAAGCAACGAGGTTGCCGCTTGAGAAATCTCAATAGCGACAATAAACGACTTAATATGACACTAACGACCTATCGTGTCAATAAAGATACTAGTTTCGATCGTCGCAGATACAGCGACGGATCGCAATCGCTTCAGCCAGTCGTATTAAAGCTATGTATGACAGCGTTTTACGAGTGATCAGTGGTGAAGCCCACCAGTGGTTATCGGTGTGGCTGGAGTGTATCGATATGGATGCCGTCGCTGTATCGGGCGGGAAACGGTGCGGGGATCAGTCCTGGCGCGGGGACTCCGTGGGGGTCGGGGACGCGGGGGACGTCGGACGCTGATCCCCGGGAGGGTAGTCATCGCGCGAGCGATCGAAGAGGCCGTTGACGAAAAACGCGATGCCCATGATCACAAAGAACCCGCCGCGACGCCGATGAGCATCATCAGACCGAACCCTACGCCCATCAGCGTGATGCCGGCGCGCCGGCGCCTGCCGGGCGCGCTGATTAGACTGGAACATATCTATCCTGAATTGTTTCACCCCCTTCCTGAAACAATTTCGCGAACCGCGTGCTCTAATACGGTGGCGGATGGAAGATCTCCACGAGCGCGAGCTCGTCGAGCGCTGCCGGTCCGGTAACGAGCATGCGTTTCAGGAACTGGTCGATCGGTACAAGGATCTGGTGTTCGCCTTGATCGCGCGAACGGTGGTCGATCGATCGCACGCCGAGGATCTGGCGCAGGACGTCTTCCTGCGCATCCACCGCGGGCTTCCGTATTTTCGCGGCGAAGCGCGTCTCTACCACCTGGATCTACCGCATCGTCGCGAACGTGTGTCTGCAGGAGCAGGCGCGACCGGCCGCCGCGGCCTCGCTCGACGATCGGCGAACGCACGCGAAGGCAGTGATGGGAACACCCGATCGGCAGTTCGGGGATCTCGAACTGCGCGATCGACTCGAGAAAGCGATCGCGCGCCTGCCGGCGAACTACCGGCTGCTGATCGCCGCACACTATCTGCAGGGCGTGCAGTACGAGGGATTGGCCGAGGCGCTGCCGTTGCCACTCGGGACAGTCAAGACTCAGCTCTATCGGGCGAAGCAACAGTTGAGGCGGATGCTGGAAACGGATCTCAGATGATGAGTTATGTTCTGCGACGAAGCGCTCGACGCGGTTGAAGCGATCGCCGCCGGCGAGGTGATCCCGGACGGCCGCGTCGCCTCGCATCTGGCGACGTGCTCGAACTGCGCCGCGGCGCTGGTCAGCGCACGGCAACTCGAGACGTCGTTACGCTCGCGCCCCGCGCCCGCGGCGCCGGCCCAGTTCACGGCGCGTACGCTGGCGCGCGTGCGGCGCGCGAGATGGCGCAGCGATCAGTTCCTCGACGTCGGCTTCAATCTCGCGGTGGGCGCGGTGCTCGTAGCGATGATGGGCGGCGTGTGGATGCTACTGCACCGCGCCGGGCTCGCCGGCGTCAGCCGCGACGTGGTCGATCTGTTCGGCAGCGGCTTTTTCGTCTTCGCCAGGCGCGTGACGCCGTCGCTGCCGCTCTATGCCGGCGCCGCGCTGCTGCTCGTCAGCGCGCTCGGCATCTGGTGGTGGGCGGAGAGGGACGCGGCGCTGTGAGAGGGCTTAGGGCTCAGGGCCCAGGGCTCACGGCCGGATCGTCAGCCCTCAGCGTTCAGCGCTCGGCCCTGCCGGTCCGTCCCCTCCTGAAGTGGGCGGGCGGGAAACGCCAGCTGCTGCCCTACCTGCGGCGCTTTTACCCGCCGGCGTTCAACCGGTACATCGAACCGTTCTTCGGCAGCGGCGCCGTGTTTTTCGACTTGCATGGCGCCGGCCGGCTGCGCGACTGCGACGTCGTACTGATCGACTCGAACGCCGATCTGATCGGCTGCTACGAAACCGTGCGGACGCAGCCGGACGCCGTCGCGGACGAACTCGATGCTCTCGCCGTCGCGCACGCCAGCGGCGGGCAGGCGCACTACTACGCGGTCCGGGACGAACAGTTCAACCCGATCCGCGATCGCCTCCGCGGCGGCGACGGCCGCATTGCGTATACGCCACAGCTGGCGGCGATGCTCATCTATCTGAATCGCACCGGGTTCAACGGGCTGTTTCGACTGAACGCGCGAGGCGCGTTCAACGTGCCGGCGGGCCGGTACGATCGGCCGAAGATCGCCGATCGCGAAAAGCTGGCGCGGGTCGCGGAGGCGTTCTCCGCCGCGCGGCTGGTCTGGGGATCGTTCGAATCAGTGCTCAGCCTCGCGACGCCTGGCGACTTCGTCTATTTTGATCCGCCGTACGCTCCCCTGAGCCGGACGGCGAATTTCACGTCGTATACGGCGCTGCGCTTCACCGCTGACGATCAACGGCGCCTGCAGCAGATCGTCATCGCGCTTGCCGGGCGGGGCTGTCATGTGTTGCTCAGTAACTCGACCGCCGACGAAATCGCGGCGCTCTACGATCGCAACGCGGATGCCCGCGCCGCCGGCCTGCGCGCGCTGCGCGTGCCGGCCCGACGGATGATCAACAGCAACGCGGCGCGCCGCGGGCCGGTCGAAGAATATCTGATCACCAACGTTGCGGTCGCCACCCGGGGCTGACGCGCGTCAGCCCCGGCGCACCAGTTCGACGTCCACAAAGCTCCCGGTATCCGGCCAGACGGCGGCGAGCCCGCGATCGAGCGCCGTCGCCGCGCCCCACAACGCACGCGGCAGCAGCGTCCACGACTTCAGGCCGCCCGACAACCAGTAGCGTAGCGGCGTGTGTGGCTGATACCGTGCGATCGACAACCCGGGAAAGCGGCGCTCGAACTCCGCGCGATCGCGCCTGAAGACGATCCAGCAGAGCGCGCCGTTGGCGCCTGTCAACGGTCCCGTCGACTCGAACGTCCAGCCCGCGTCAGGTTGATACGGTTCGTGATGAATGAATCGCAGCACCGGCCCGCCGATCACGCCCGGATGCTCGTCGACGATCAGCACGCGCCCACCGGGACGCAGCACGCGCTCGCACTCCGCAAGCATCGCGCCCACGTCGGGGATGTGATGAAAGACGTTGAACATCAGGATCGCGCGCAACGCGCCGGTCGCGAACGGCAGGCGCCGCGCATCCAGCACGAGATCAAGTCCCGCATACGGAAGGATGTCCGATGCGATCAGATCAGGAAGCAACTGACAGCGGCCGGGGTCGTCAAGTTCGCTCATCGCGAGACGCCGAGCCGCACGCGGAAGAACCCGATCGCCGTCATCTTGAGCAACATCCACCCGTGACGGAAGCAGCTGATGTTGGTTTCGCCGTAGGTGCGCGCGAGATAGCGGATCGGGAGATCGACGACACCCAACCCGAGAATCGCGGCGGGAAACAGCATCTCGAAATCGCCGAACGGATCGAAGTCGCCGAAATCGCGACGCCACGCCGTGAAGCGCGCGTAGTCGTGGCGCCCGAACAGTTTCGCGCCGCAGAGTGCGTCGCCGAGCCGCACCGACAACACGCTGCTGAGCGCCTTCGCAAAGAGCACATTACCCAGCCGGTTGAGCGGCCGCATCGCGCCCGACTCGGTGCCGTACACCAGTCGGCTGCCGTTGACGAAATCCCCGAGGCCGTCGCGATACGCATTGTAGAAACGCGGCAGCGCCGACGGCGGAACGGTCAGGTCCGCATCGAGAATCGTGACGACGTCGCCGGTGGCCTGGCTGAAGCCGAGCCGCACGGCGTCACCTTTGCCCTTGCCGGTCTGCCGAAACGCGGCAATCTTGAACTCCACCGCGTAGCGCGGGATCAGGCGTTGAATCTCGTCCCACGTTCCGTCGTGTGAATGCCCCTCGATGAACACGACCTCCAGGCCAGGCAATTCGTCCTTTACCGCGCGCAGACCTTCGAGCGCACCCTCGATGTTGCCGCGCTCGTTGCACGTCGGCGCGAGGACGCTGATCGACGGCTGCTCCGTCGGCGTGATCTCTGGCGCCAGCACAACGATGGCGGCGAAGTTCAGATGGGCAGCAACGGGACGGCGGGAAGAATCTTGTTCAGGACGGACCCGAGGCCGAGCAGGCGCAGCGGTGAGTAGATCGCCTCGCGAACCCGGACGACACGGAATCTGGCGAGACGCGCGACGTTCCCGAGGTCGGTAAACGTCACGAACGTCGTTGGGGCTTCGGGGCCACGCAATCCAAACCGCGACGCCAGCTGATAGATCCACGCGTAGTACGGCTTAGAGAGAATCGCCACGATGCGTGATCCGCGGCCAAGAGACCCGCGCAAGGTGGTGAGCAATCCCTGGATGTCGGACGAGTGGTTGAAATTACCGTTGAGGAGAACGGCATCGCGTCGCCCCGCCGCACGCGAGTCGGGCAGCGCGGCGCCGGGCGCCACGGCCATCTTCTCGGGACATGACACGAGGTTGAACAGCAGCCCATCGTCGTTCGGCAGGCGCGCGTACTGAATCAGGCGATCGTAGTACCGCGTCAGCGACGAGATCTCGGCTGCCAGCTGACAGTTCGCGCAGACGCGCCACCGCTTCCGGTCAGGCGCGTCAATCGCCGCGGCACGCATACCCCAACAACAGCGCACCCTCGTTGCCCGGGACGTCTCTGACGTACGTCGGGACGTCCCGCTGATAGACGCGGGTACAGCCGTGGCGCATCATCCCCGGCACGAATGCCTCGTCGAAGACCCGGCTGCGCAATACCGCATCGAGGTGATAGAAAAACGTCGTTCCTGATCCGGCGTCACGATCGATGGTGCGGGTGACGTACTCGGACGTCATCGGCTGGCCGAAGCTGCCCCACGCCGGCCCCTCGTTCGCCAGCATCCGGATATCGGGATCATGACGCACCTCGTACCGCAGCCGCTGCGTGTCCCACCCGATGTCGAAGAACACAAGCTTCGTCCCCGGCATTCGCCGTAACTCGGCGGCCACCGTCCGCCACGGGCCTGTCGGCGCGTCGTGCGGCGCGCGCACAAACGAGAAGGTTGCCGCCACCAGGATGCCTGCGGCGCACGCCGTCACGGCGACCTGCGCCCAACGCCCACCCGCGAGGCAGCGATCGGCGCCAAGACCCACCAGCATGCAGAGCGCCGGAAACGCCGGCGCCAGATACCGAAACGAGAATCCGGTGCGCCCGGCGAGAAAACCGTGCGCTCCCCCAATCTGAACCACGATGACAGTCGCCAGCACGGCGATGAACGGGTCGCGATCGCGGACACCACGCCATACACCAACCACCGCCAGGCCGACCGCCAGGTAGCCGAGCCCGGCCGGCATCGCCAGCAGGTAGACCGGGCCGGAGATGTAGTAGCGCGGATTGACCATCGCCGCGAGCGTCACCCAAATCGCGGGACGTTCGAGCGCCGACTGAAACTGCAGGACGCCGATCGCGAGGGGGAGAGACAGCACCGCGACGACCGCCAGCGAGAGCAACAGCGGCGCGTGTCGATGGATCGCTCGTCGAGGGTCTGCCGTGACGGCCGTGAACGCGACTGCCGCCAGTGCGTAGATGCCCTGCGCGAGCAGGGTCCAGACTGCAGGCGGCTGCGAGTATGCCAGTAAGACGGTCGCCACGACGTACCAGACATACGGCATGACGCCGTGCCGCGGGCCGCTGATCAGCGACGCGAACGACAAGCAGGACCACAGTGAGAACCAGACCCCGAGCGAGTACGGACGAAGCGTGGGCGTCAGATACGAACTGAATCCCGAGAGGAGCAGGACCGCCGTCGCGACGATGCGCGCCAGCGGCGTCAGGCGTGGCGTGCGCAGCAGGGTGATGGCCGCGCAGACCATGAACAGCAGCGGCAACAACCGCATGACCGGCTCCGTGTCTCCCAATCGAAGCCACTCGTGGAGCGCGATAAAGAAGAGCGGGGGGTGGCCCTGCGAGGTCACCGACAGGGTCAGGACATCGCGCAGCGGAGGGACCGCCATGAAGAACGACATCGCTTCGTCCAGAGTGAGTTCGCCGACCGTGAAGTGTGAGAAGGTGATCAGGAGATACGAGGCAACGACGCAGGTCGCCGAAATGAGCCAGGCCGGTCGGTTCACGTTCCCCTCGGTGGCGGCGATCTTAACACGCGTCCGGCGACCGACGTGTTACGCTCACGTTCGTACCGCGAAAGTGGCGGAATTGGCAGACGCGCCGGACTTAGGATCCGGTAGCCGAAAGGCTATGGGGGTTCGACTCCCCCCTTTCGCACCATGGCTCCATCCACCGATCGAGCGTGCAGGCGGCGAGGACGAACAGACACGGCTCGATGGGGACGCTGTCCCGCGGCGCTGCGAAGAGCAACGTGTGGACCACGTGACCGCAAGAGGAATCGCCCACACGTACGCGACCCGTGGTGACCACGGGATCACGCCAAGCGACAACAGCGCCGCCGCCAGGAGCAACGCGCGGAGGCTGATGACCGCTCGCGCGGTCGGCGACCGCGGCGGCGTGTCCGGCCCGCGGGGTTCGTCGCCGCCGGGCCACGGCCCCCATAATTCCCACAACACCTTGAACCATTGGACGAGAAAACCGGCGGGCGCTCCGGACAGCACGAAGCGCACATAATTCAATTGCTGCGGCCAGACGGCCGCGCGGGGCGACCGCAGACGCGCGGCGGTCATGGCGACCAGGGCGACGGTCGCTGTGTCGAGAGCAGGATGTTCAGCGCAAGCAGCGCCTGTGGCGCATGTGCAGGAGCGAGCCGCGCCACAGCCGCTATGATGAGAGGGTGCCCAGGCGGGTCGGTGGTGACGATGCCGCTCCCCGAGATGCCGGTGACTTCGGCCAGATAATGGTACCTATCGGTCTCGTACGAGGGCAGGGCGAGGCTGCAGACAGCCACGCGCAGCCGGGCCGCCGCGACGATGACGACCGCGAGCAGAACACGCGGGTCGCGATCCGATCGCGGCTGATGACGCACACGGCTATTATAAGGATCGGCATGAAGACTGAATTTCTCGACGTCAACGAAACGCGCAAGACGGTGCGCGTCGAAATCCCCAGCGCCGCGGTCGATGCGGAAATCGATCGAATCGCGGCAGATTACTCGCGCAAGGCGCGCATCCCTGGCTTCCGGCCTGGCAAGGCGCCGGCCCGCGTCATCAAACAGCGTTTCAAGGATCAGATCCTGCACGACGTGGCGCACGACATGATTCCGCGCGCGGTCGACGAAGCGCTGCGCGATCGGGGCGTGGAAGCCGTCGACTCACCCGATGTGCAGGACGTCATCATCGAAGCCGGGCAGCCATTGACGTTTACGGCCTCGTTCGACACCGTGCCGGAATTCGATCCCGGCGACCTCGCGGCGATTGCGTTCAAGCGCGCATCGCCGGGAATCAACGACGAAGCTGCGGACCTGGCCATGCAGCGCCTGCGCGATCGCGGCGCGCGTCACGAACCGGTCGAAGGCCGCGGCGTCGATCACGGCGACACGCTGACGGTCGACCTCGAGCGCAGCGACGCCGGTGGCGCGCCGGACACGCACAAGGATGTCAGCATCGAACTCGGCGCGAAGGCCAACCCGCCCGGCTTCGACGAGCAGCTGCTCGGCCTCGAGGCCGGCGCGACGAAATCCTTCACGCTGCACTACCCCGGGGACTACCCGATTGGGGAACTCGCCAACACCGACGTCTCGTATACAGTCACAGTGAAGGGGCTGAAGCGTCGTGTGCTCCCGGAGCTGGACGACGAATTCGCGAAGGATCTGGGGGTCGATTCTCTGGACGCACTCAAGACGCGCGTCCGCGAAGATCTCGAGCACGAAGCGAAACACGCGGCGGAGCGGGAAGATCGGTCTGAGCTGATGAAGCAGCTCGCCTCCAAGGTGCCGTTCGACGTCCCGGCGTCGATGGTGAATCGCGAGATCGACCGCCGGCTCGAGGACTTCGCGCGGCGGCTGATGGATCAGAACGTCGATCCCCGGCAGGCCGGTATTGACTGGAACGCGTTCCGCGAGAGCCAGCGCGAGGTCTCGCGCGAAGCCGTCGCCGCCGCGCTGGTACTCGACGAGGTGACGCGGCGCGAAAAGCTGGACGTCGGCGACGAAGAGGTCGAAGGCGAGGTCGTGAAATACGCCGAGCGGACGGGCCGAACGCCGGCGGCGGTGCGCGCGGCGCTCGAGAAAGAAGGCGGCTTGTCCCGTATTTATGCGGGGTTACGCCGGGAGAAGGCAATTGACTTCGTAATGGCGCGTGCTACAATTATGGGAGACTCGTAAGACACCCCGCTCACGAATCCCCCGACCCATCAGCAGCTACTCCCTTATGCGATATCCGCTTGAAGCCCGGAACCAGTTGGTCCCCATGGTGGTCGAACAGACCAACCGTGGCGAGCGCGCCTACGACATCTTTTCGCGCCTGCTCAAGGACAGCATCATCTTCGTCGGCACGCCGATTGACGATCAGATCGCGAACCTCGTGATCGCCCAGATGCTCTTTCTCGAGGCCGAAGACCCCGACAAGGACATTTTGCTCTACATCAACAGCCCTGGTGGGTCGATTACGGCTGGGATGGCCATCTACGACACGATGCAGTTCATCAAGCCGGACGTGCAGACCTACTGCATCGGTCAGGCAGCATCGATGGCGGCGGTTCTGCTGTCGGCGGGCGCGAAGGGGAAGCGGTTTTCACTCCCGAATTCACGGATTGTCATTCATCAGCCGCTGATGTCTGGATTGGGCGGCCAAGCGACCGATATTGATATTGCGGCTCGCGAGATCCTGCGCATGCGCGAGCGCCTCAACGAGATCCTGGTCCTCCATACCGGCCAGACCGTCAAACGCATCCAGGACGACACGGAACGCGACTACATCATGACGGCGGACCAGGGTAAGGAATACGGTATTATTGACGATGTCATCCGGAAACGGGCGTAACAGCTCAAAGGGCTTAGGGCGAAGGGCTTAGGGCTTAAGCATGGTGAAAAAGGCCGGGGAAACCGAGGTTCTGCGCTGCTCCTTCTGCAACAAGGACCAGAACGACGTCCGGAAGCTCATCGCGGGCCCGACGGTGTTCATCTGCGACGAGTGCGTCGAGGTCTGCAACGACATCATCGCGGACGATAACCGGTTCGAAAACCGTGGCACTCGTTCGTCGCTGCCCACGCCGCAGGAAATCAAGAAATTTCTTGACGAGTACGTCATCGGCCAGGAGCGCACCAAGAAGAAGCTGGCCGTCGCGGTCTACAACCACTACAAGCGCATCGAAATCCAGAAGCAGCCGCGCAGCCGCAACGACATCGAGCTGACCAAGAGCAACATCCTGCTCATCGGCCCCACCGGCACCGGCAAGACACTGCTCGCCCAGACCCTCGCCAAGCTGCTGTCCGTCCCCTTCACGATCGTCGACGCGACGACGCTGACGGAAGCCGGGTATGTCGGCGAGGACGTCGAGAACATCATTCTGAAGCTGCTGCAGGCCGCCGGTGGCGACATCGAGAAGTGCCAGCAGGGGATCATCTACATCGACGAGGTCGACAAGATCTGCCGCAAGGACGAGAACCCGTCGATCACGCGCGACGTGTCGGGTGAAGGCGTCCAGCAGGCGCTGCTGAAGATTCTCGAGGGCACGGTCGCCAACGTCCCGCCACAGGGCGGACGCAAGCATCCGCACCAGGAGTTCTTCCAGGTCGACACCAGCAACATCCTGTTTGTCTGCGGCGGCGCGTTCGTCGGCCTCGACAAACAGATCGACCGCCGCATCGGCAAGAAGACGCTCGGCTTCAAGGCGGACATCAAGTCGCTGCGCGCGCGCGACATCGGCACGACGCTCGAGGCGCTCGAGCCGCAGGATCTGATCAAGTACGGCCTGATCCCCGAGTTCGTCGGTCGCCTGCCGGTCATCGGCACGCTGCACGAGCTCGACAAGCCGGCGCTCGTCCAGATCCTCACGCAACCGCGCAACGCCATCACGCGTCAGTACATGAAACTGTTCGAGTACGAAAACGTCAAGCTCCGCTTCACCGACGATGCGCTTGATGCGATCGCCGAGGCGGCGCTCGACCGCAAGATCGGCGCACGCGGATTGCGGATGATCATCGAAGAGCTGATGCTCGACCTGATGTATCAGGTGCCGAATCAGAAGAAGGTCCGCGAGGTCACGATCACGCGCGAAGTCGTGCTCGCGAAGGACAAACCCATCACGTTGATTGAGAAAGCCGGTTAACGTTGGATACGCCGTTAGAAGTGTACGAAACCCTCCCCATCGTCCCGCTGCGTGACGTGGTCGTCTTCCCGCACATGATGATGCCGTTCGTGATCGGACGGCCCTCGTCCACGCGCGCGCTCGATCATGCGCTGCTGAAGGACAAGCGCATCTTCCTGGCGGCGCAGCACGACGCCTCGGTGGACGATCCGCGGCCGGAAGACATCTTCACCATGGGCTGCGTCGCGAACGTCGTCCAGAGCCTGAAGCTGCCCGACGGCAACATCAAGGTCCTGGTCGAAGGCGTTGACCGCGCGCGCGCCGTCGAGTGGAAGGAAGACAAAGGGTTCTACCGTGTCGTCGTCAAGGTGCTGCCGAAGCAGCGCGAGGCCAGCGCCGACGCCGAAACGACCATGAGCCGCGTGGTGACGCTGTTCGAGCAGTACGTGAAGCTGTCGAACAACCTGCATTACGACGCGATGATCGCCGCGGTCCGCGTCGACGACCCGGGCAAGCTGGCCGACACCATCGCCGCGCACCTGCTGATCGGCGTCGACGAGAAGCAGAACCTCCTCGAAATCATCTCCCCGCTCGAGCGCCTCAACCGCATCGCCGGCATCCTCGAAATCGAAGTCGACAAGCTCCAGGTGGACCGCAAGATCCAGTCTCGCGTGAAGAAGCAGATGGAGAAGGCCCAGAAGGAGTACTACCTCAACGAGAAGATGAAGGCGATCCAGAAGGAACTGGGCCGCAAGGACGAGAAGGGCAACGAAGTCGACGAGCTCAAGAAGAAGATTGAGACGTCGAAGATGCCGAAGGACGTCGAGGAGAAGGCCATCCAGGAACTGAAGCGCCTGGAAGCGATGCCGCCGATGTCCGCCGAGGCCACCGTCTCGCGCAACTATCTCGACTGGCTGATCGCGGTGCCGTGGCACAAGAAGAGCCGCGAGAGCCGCGACCTGAAGCGCGCCGAAGAGATCCTGCACGAGGATCACTACGGGCTCGAGAAGATCAAGGAACGCATCCTCGAATTCCTCGCCGTCCGCGCGCTCGTGAAAAAACCGAAGGCGACCATCCTCACCTTCTCCGGACCTCCCGGAGTTGGCAAGACATCGCTGGCCAAGTCCATCGCCCGCGCAATGAACCGCCAGTTCGTGCGCCTGTCGCTCGGCGGCGTGCGCGACGAGGCCGAGATCCGCGGCCACCGCCGCACGTACATCGGCGCGTTCCCCGGCCAGATCATCCAGATGATGAAAAAGGCGGGAACGATGAACCCGGTGTTCCTGCTCGACGAAGTCGACAAGATGTCGATGGACTTCCGCGGCGATCCGTCCGCGGCGCTCCTCGAGGTGCTCGACCCGGAACAGAACGGCACGTTCCTCGACCATTACCTTGACGTCGAGTACGACCTGTCCAACGTGATGTTCATCTGCACGGCGAACGTGCTGCACACGATTCCGCAGGCGCTGCGCGACCGCATGGAAGTGCTCCAGCTCGCCGGCTACACGGAAGCGGAGAAGATCCAGATCGCCATAAAGTTCCTCGCGACCAAGGCGATCGAAAACGTCGGCCTGACGTCGGAGAACATCACGTTCGCCGACGAATCGTTCGGCACGATCATCTCGCGCTACACGCGTGAAGCGGGCGTCCGCAGCCTCGAACGTGAAATCTCGTCGGTGTGCCGCAAGATCGCGCGCAAGGTGGTCTCCGAAGGCCGGAGCTTCAAGGAAGACATCACCGCCGACAAGGTGACGCAGTATCTTGGCGTCCCCCGCTTCCGCAACTCGATGGCCGAGGAGAACAACGAAATCGGCGTTGCGACCGGGCTGGCCTGGACCGAAGTCGGCGGCGAAATCCTCACGACGGAAGCGACGCTGATGCCCGGCAAGGGCACGCTGACCCTCACCGGCAAGCTCGGGGACGTGATGCAGGAGTCGGCGCAGGCGGCAATGAGCTACGTGCGCTCGAAGGCCGAGGAATACGGCATCCCGAAGGACTTCAACAAGCGGACCGACGTGCACATCCACGTGCCGGAAGGCGCCATCCCGAAGGACGGACCGTCGGCCGGCATCACGCTGGCCACCACGCTCGTGTCGGCGCTCGCGCGCATCGCCATCCGCAAGGATGTCGCGATGACGGGTGAAATCACCCTGCGCGGCAAGGTGCTGCCAATCGGCGGCGTGAAGGAAAAGGTCCTGGCCGCGCACCGCGCCGGCATCAAGAACATCATCCTGCCGAAAGACAACGAGAAGGACCTGGCGGACATTCCCAAGAACGTGCTCGACTCGCTGAACGTCTACTTGGTCCAGACCATGGACGAGGTTCTGAAAATCGCTCTGGCCGAACCGCTGGCGGGTCGTCTCCCGGCGGAAACGCAGGCGGAGCCGGTCACCATCGTCGACGACACGATTACCCACTGAAGATAGTCGCTGAGTTTGTCACCAGCGCCGCCGCGGCAGACGGTCTGCCGCGGGACGGCGCAGCCGAAGTCGCGCTGGTCGGGCGCTCGAATGTCGGCAAATCGAGCCTGATCAATGCGCTGGTTCGCCAGCGTGTTGCGCGGACGAGCGCCGCGCCAGGCAAAACGCGGCTGGCCAACGTCTACCGCGTGACGCGCGGCAGCGGCGCGCCGTTCTACCTGCTGGATCTGCCGGGGTACGGATACGCGCGCGCGCCGAAGCAGGCGCGCGGCGCCGCGAGCCCGACGGAGATACGGAAGACCAGCCAGGCAGAGTTCGAGGCGGTGGTGCGCGCGGTGTTCGAACGCGCACCGGCCGGACTCCTGCTGGTGGACGCGCGGCATCCTGGCCTGGCCAGCGATCGTGCAGCGTGGGAGTGGATCAGCGCGGTGGCCGGAAACGCCGCCGTCGTCGCAACGAAAATCGACAAGCTCGGGCGCGGCGAACGGATCCGCACCGTGAGAGAACTCGAATCCGTGTTTGACACTTCCGTGCTGCCGGTCTCGGCGGTCACGGGCGAAGGACTGGACGAACTGTGGATACTGATCGACCGAATACTGAACAACAGCCACCTGCCGCGCAGCCGGCAGCCGCAGCCCCCAAAGCCAACGGCGCCGCCCCCCCAGCGGAAAAGCTAGATCTGTCGACGCTCAAGGACATGAGCGTCGGTGCGCTGACCAAGATCGCGAAGGGACTCGACGTCCCGGGCGCGACCGGCATGCGCAAGCAGGAGCTGATTTTCGAGATCCTGAAGGCGCGCGCTGAAAAGAGCGGGCTGATTTTCTCCGAAGGCGTACTGGAGTGCCTGCCGGACGGCTTCGGGTTCCTGCGGGCCCCCGACTACAACTACCTCCCCGGCCCCGACGACATCTACGTGTCGCCGTCGCAGATTCGCAAGTTCGATCTTCACACCGGCGACACCGTCTCCGGCCAGATCCGGCCGCCGAAGGATGGCGAGCGGTACTTCGCCCTGATCAAAGTGGAAGCCGTCAACTTCGAGCCGCCGGAACGGGCGCGCGAGAAGGTGTTCTTCGAGAACCTGACCCCGCTCTATCCGCAGTCGAAGATCCTGCTCGAGACCGACGCCGAGAACCTCTCCGCCCGCGTGCTCGACATGATGGTGCCGATCGGCAAGGGCCAGCGCGGCCTCATTGTCGCGCCGCCGCGCACCGGCAAGACGATGCTGCTGCAGAACATCGCCAACAGCATCACGCACAACCATCCCGAGGTGTACCTGATCGTGTTGCTCATCGACGAGCGGCCGGAAGAAGTCACCGACATGCAGCGCTCGGTGCGCGGCGAGGTGATCTCGTCGACGTTCGACGAGCCCGCGCAGCGCCACGTGCAGGTCGCTGAGATGGTGATCGAGAAAGCCAAGCGCCTCGTTGAGCACAAGAAGGACGTCGTGATCCTGCTCGACTCGATCACGCGCCTGGCGCGGGCCTACAACACGATCGTGCCGCCGTCGGGCAAGGTCCTGTCAGGCGGCGTCGACAGCAACGCGCTGCAGCGACCGAAGCGCTTCTTCGGCGCGGCGCGCAACATCGAGGAGGGCGGCTCGCTGACGATCATCTCGACCGCGCTCGTCGACACCGGCTCGCGGATGGACGAAGTGATCTTCGAGGAGTTCAAGGGCACGGGCAACCTCGAGATCCATCTCGATCGCAAGCTGACGGATCGCCGCGTGTTCCCGTCGATCGACATCCAGAAAAGCGGCACACGCAAAGAAGAACTGCTGATCCCGAAGGAAGACCTCAGCCGCGTGTGGGTGCTGCGGAAAGTGTTGACCCCACTGTCGCCCGTCGAAGCGATGGAACTGCTGCTGTCGCGGATGGCGAAGACGAAGACGAACCAGGACTTCCTGGCGTCGATGAGCAGCGGCAAGTCGTAAAAGTCAAAACGGAAAACCGAAAAGCTAAAACTCGGACTTTTGGCTTTTCAGTCTTAGCTTTTCACTTTCTACCTGTCTCCCCCGATTCGATCTCTAATCGCGCCGAGCGCGCCGATGATGTCGTCGGTGATCATGGGAAGATTGTTTATGCGCAATCGCACGTTTGGCCGCACGGGATGGCAGGTCTCTGAAGTCGGGTACGGCATGTGGGGCATGGGCGGCTGGACCGGGTCTGATGATCAGGAGTCGCTGCGCGCGCTCGACCGGGCGCTCGCGCTCGGCTGCAACTTCTTCGACACGGCGTGGGCGTACGGGCAGGGCAAGAGCGAGGCGCTGCTCGGCGAGGCGCTGCGCACGCATCCCGACGCGACCGCGTACGTCGCGACGAAGATCCCGCCCAAGAACATGAAATGGCCCGGCAAGGCGGAGTATCGGGTGGAGGACACCTATCCGCCCGATCACATCCGCGCGTACACCGAACAAAGTCTCGCGACCCTGGGCACGCCGATCATCGACCTGCAACAGTTCCACGTCTGGAGCGACACGTGGGCCGACGATGACGGGTGGCAGCGAGCGGTCGATGACCTGAAGCGCGAGCGCCTCGTCGCGCACGTGGGCATCAGCATCAACCGGTGGGAAGCGACCAACGTGATGCGCGCGCTGGCGACCGGGCTCATCGACAGCGTGCAGGTGGTCTACAACATCTTCGATCAGGCGCCGGAGGACGAACTGTTCCCCTACTGCCTGGCGCACAACATCGCCGTCATCGCGCGCGTGCCGTTCGACGAGGGGAGCCTGACGGACACGCTCACGGCAGACTCGACGTGGCCCGACGGCGACTGGCGGAACCTCTACTTCAACCGAAATCACTTGAGCGCGACGCTCGCCCGGGTCGACCGCCTGGGTCCGCTGGCGCCGGAAGGGATGGATCTGCCCGAACTGGCGCTCCGCTTCATCCTGGAGCACCCGGCGGTCAGCACGACGATTCCCGGGATGCGGCGTCCGGCGCACGTCGAGCGGAATCTGGCCGTCAGCGACGGGGCCCGGCTCCCACCCCGCCTGGGGGAAGCTCTCAAGACCCACCGCTGGGATCGCGTACCGAACGCGACCCCGTAGGCGTCTGATATAATGATTGTTTCCCGGAGAGACCAAGGAGCACGTTGTGAAGGAAGCGATTCACCCGAAGTATTTCGATGTCGACGCGCGTTGTGCCTGTGGGGCGACCTGGAAGACCAAGTCGACCAAAGAGGAGCTGCACCTCGAAATCTGCTCGAGCTGCCACCCGTTTTTCACCGGCAAGCAGAAGCTGCTTGATACCGAAGGCCGCGTGGAGCGGTTCAACAAGAAGTTCGGCGCGCAGACGTCTGAGAGCCGTAAGACCGCCGCCAAGGCGACGAAAGCCAAGAAGGCTGCAGCGACGACCGTCACCCACTAAGCAGGGAGGGGAGTGCGAGTCTCTCCCCTTCCATCTTCCGCTCGATGCGCGACAGCCGATGTCGCACCGACTCGGTCCACGCACCTCCCGCTCCACTCTCCAGACTCAGCAAAGCAAACGCTTTCGCCGCGGCCAGATCGCGCCGGCGGTGCTCGTGATGAATGGCCAACGCTTCGGTCGCCTCGCGCGCGATCGGCGCCGGGCAGCCGCGGGTTTCCATCACCTCGCTCCAGCACGACGCGGCTTCGTCATGACGCCTGGCGCGGCGGCAGGTCAACGCCAGCGCGCGCAGCGCATCGATGCGGATCGGATCGTATGCGCCGCGCGGCGATCGGCAGCGCTCCAGCGCGCGCCGGTAGGCGGCGGTGGCGCGATCCTCGAACCCACTGCGCGCGTAGACATGGCCGAGCGCCAGCGCTTCTCGCGGGTCAATGACCGCGTCAGGTCCGCTCCGGGTCATGTGCAGCAGCCGCGCGGTGAGCGCCGCCAGAGTCAGCAGGTCGAGACGGTTGTGCTCGAGGACCGCTTCGAGCGGGCGCGCGTCGCCGCTGCGCACGAACTGAAAATATCGAGCGGGAATCTCGAAGCCCGGCACATCCCCCACGCGTCGCACGCCGAAGAGCTGCCGTTCGAGCGCCTGCAGCGAGCAGCTGTTCTCGCGCCCCTCTGATTGTGGCGCAGGACTTTGAGTCCTGCGATCGCGCGTCTTCCAGAAGCGCCGCGCCGGATGCAGCACGTCGATGTGCGGCACGGCGCCGCCGTTCCATGGCAGGCGGTGGTATAGAAATCGGCTCTCCAGCAACGGCGCGTCGAATGACTTACCGTTGAAGCTGACGAGCGCCCCCGCGTGCGCCAGTTCACCCGCGACCGTTTCGAGCAGCGGCCGCTCGTCGGCGTGCTTCGCCAGCAGAAACTGGCGAGTCGTGAACGATCCGTCGGCGTCGAACCAGGCGCAGCCCACGAGAAACGCCAACGTGCCGGCGCCACCGCTCAAACCGGTCGTTTCGAGATCGAAAAACACGAACGGCGGACGCGCAGGCGCGCCTCCACTACTGCCGGTGAACATCGGCGCCTCACCGGACGACTGCGCCAGCTGCGACGCCAGCTCGCCGATCCGCTCGCGTCCGTGCTGCGCCGACGGCTCCCAGCGCCGATCGACCACGAAGCAGCCGCCGCGCCACTCGCCACCCAGCGCGGCGCTGAGGTCGGGTAGGACAGATGGGGCAGGTAGGTCGGGTGCGTCGGGTAGGCCTGGTAGATCAGGTGTGGCGCACGGTTTTACCCGTGCGTTTGCTGGCGACACAATCCCGCGGATACGATCGGCGAACGCGCTCAAAACGGGACAACCTCCTCGTTCGACGAGGACTCCGTCGCGCCGATCTCCGCCGGCGGAACGTCGAGGAGCAGGTCGAGGATCCTGAGCGCCGCGCTTTTTGCGAGCGGCCCCGTGTTCCCCACCGGGCCCACGCAACCCGGGCACCCGTTTTCGCACGGGCACTCGGCGATCAGCTTGTGCGTGCTCGTCAACAACTCGCGGTGCAGCTCGTAGAGCGGCGCGCTGAAGCCGATGCCGCCGGGATAGTTGTCGTAGACGAAAATCTTCTGAGGGCTCGCCGCCGCGCCCTGGCCCCCATCGGCCTCGCCACTGTCGATCGAGATGCCGATGTCGTGCCCGTCGCACATCAGCAGCAGCTGCGCGACCTGCTTCAGCGCGAAGCCCAGTCCGACCACGCCGTCGCGGCGATCGTCTGACGCGTACGGCAGCACGCCCATCACACTAGCTGGAATCGTCAGCCAGTACGCCGTCGTGTGCATCTGCTGCTCCGGTAGATCCAGTTCGCCCGAGCCGACGTTCTCGTTCGTGTAGAACTTGATCTTTTTGAAGCCGACCACGCGCGACACGACGTGCACTTCGCCGTGGGATCTTCGTGGCGCAACGCTTTGAGCGCTGCGATCGTCAGCGAAGGTGTCGATTGGCGTCACTTTCGTGTACGTGATCGCGGTCGTGTAATAGTCGCAATCGATCGCGCGCACGAACGCCTTGCGCCCCTCGACATCCAGCCGCTCCACCTGATACAACGTCCCCTCGACGATGTAGATGGCTTTCGGATGAAGCGTGCCTGGCCCGCTGGTGAAATCGGTTTCGCCGATGACGCGCGACTCCTGTGTGATGTCGACGATCACGAAGTTGTCCGACGACACCGATCGCAGACTGACGGCGTCTGCCGGGTACGACTCGTTGGTCCACGTCCACGGCGACGCCTCGTCCGCGCGGTGCACCAGCCCCTGCTCGGACAGGATGCCGAGGATCTCCTGCACGTTCGGCCGGCCGAACGTTTCCGCAGAGGCGAAGGGCAGCTCGAACGCCGCGCACTTGATGTGATCGACGAGGATGTGCAGGTTGTCCGGGTCGATGAGCGCGCGCTCCGGTGACGCGTCGAAGAAGTACGACGGGTTGCGGACCACGAACTGGTCGAGCGGCGCGCTGCTGGCCACCATCACCGCCGCGGATCGGCCACTGCGCCGCCCTGCGCGGCCCGCGCGCTGCCACGTGGACGCAATCGTCCCCGGGTAACCGGCCATCACCGACACGTCGAGCGCACCGATGTCGATGCCGAGTTCCAGCGCGTTGGTCGAGACGACGGCGCGCACCGCGCCGTCCCTCAATCCCTTCTCTATTTCGCGACGCCGCAGCGGCAGATATCCACCCCGGTACCCTCGAATTTTTTCAGGACCGCCGGGTATCCCCTCGAAATCGTCCTTCAGATACGTCGTCAGGATTTCGGTGGAGAGGCGGCTCTGCGCGAAGACGATCACCTGCAGGTTGCGCTTGAGAAACTCGGACGCGACGCGGCGCGTTTCCGCCAGGTACGAGCGGCGGATGCCGAGCTGGTGATTCACGACGGGCGGGTTCACGAAGACGAAGAATTTCTCGCCGCGCGGCGCACCGTTCCTGTCCACGAGTTCGAACGGCTGCTCGGTGAGGCGTTCCGCCAACTCGCGCGGATTGGCAATCGTCGCCGACGAACAGAGGAAAACCGGATTGGATCCGTAATGCCGGCAGATCCGGCGCAGGCGCCGCAGGACGTTGCACAGGTGGCTGCCGAACACGCCGCGGTACGCGTGCAGTTCGTCGATGATCACGTAGCGCAGGTTCTCGAACAGCTTGGCCCATCGCGGATGGTGCGGCAGGATGCCCGAGTGCACCATGTCGGGATTGCTGAGGACGAGGTGCGCGCGCGAGCGAATCGTGCGCCGCGCATCCTGCGGCGTGTCGCCGTCGTAGGTGAACACGCCGATCCCCTGCGGCTCTAACGCCTCGCACATCGCCTGCAACTCCGCGAGCTGATCCTGCGCGAGCGCCTTGGTCGGAAACAGATACAGCGCGCGGCTCGATGGATCCTGGAGGATCGCGTTCAGCACCGGCGCGTTGTAGCAGAGTGTCTTGCCCGACGCGGTCGGCGTGATCACCACCGTGTGCCGTCCGGCCAGCGCGTGCTCGATCGCTTCCGCCTGATGCGTGTAGAGCTGCTCGACGCCGCGCGAAACGAGCGCAGCCTTCAGCCGTGGATCGAGCGCATCGGGAAACGGTGCGAGTTGGGCGGCGACCGCGGGAAGGCGCCGAACCGCGGTGACGTGAAGGTCGGGTGTGTCGGGACGATCGACGTCGCGGCCGCCGATGCGGTCCAGCGCCGCATCCAGCGCTCCGTCGCTGTGACTTCGTGTGGCGGGGAGCATGGCGGAGCATCGTACCAAGGAGGCGAACAAATGGCAAAGGGATCGTTGTGTTAGTCTTCCGCCCACCTCATGAGCACACTAGGCGCTCCGGCGGAACGTCTCCCGAGAACGCTCGGGTTGTGGAGTTCTGTCGCGCTGGTCATCGGGATCACGATCGGATCCGGCATCTTCCGCTCCCCCGCCGGGATCGCGCAGAAAGTGCCCAGCCCGACGCTGATGATCGCGCTCTGGGTCGTCGGCGGCTTGATCACGCTGTGCGGCGCGCTGTCGCTGGCCGAACTCGCGGCCGCGCTGCCTGAAACCGGCGGCTTCTACGCGTACCTGCGCGAAGGCTGGGGGCGTCAGTGGGCGTTCTGCTTCGGCTGGTCGGAGCTCGTCTTGATTCGCGCCTCGGCGCTCGGCGGAATCGCGGTCGTGTTCGGTGAGTATTTTCTCCGCAGCGTGGGCGTCGATCCGGTCGAACACTACATCGCGGCGCGCGCCCTGTCTGCCGCCGCCATCGCCTTTGCCGCCTGCGCCAACATTGTCGGCGCCAATGTCGGGGCCGCGATCGTGGGCGTCTCGACGTTCGCCAAATTTTCGGCTCTGGTAGTTCTGGTGGGCGCCTCGTTTCTGCTCGGCGGTGCGCACGGCGCCAGCGTCTCGCACCTGACGGCGGCAGCACCAGGGCCGATCGGCACTGGAGCGATGGGCCTCGCGCTCGTCAGCGTGCTGTGGGCGTACGACGGCTGGGGCGACCTGTCGTTCGCGGCCGGCGAGGTGAAGGATCCGCAACGGAACCTGCCCCGGGCCATCATCCTCGGTACGCTGGCGCTGATCGCCATCTATGTCCTGACCAACGTCGCCTATCTCTACGTCATCCCGATTACGCGGATTGCCAACCCGGCCACGCCGTTGGTGGCGGCGGACACGATGATGGCGTTGTTCGGGCGGACCGGCGTCGTGCTGGTCTCGGTGTTCGTGATGATTTCTTCGTTCAGCTCGCTGAACGGCAGCATGCTCGCGTCGCCACGCGTGTTCTTCGCCATGGCCGATGATGGGATGTTCTTCGAGTCGATCGCGAGGGTGCACCCGCGTTTCAAGACGCCGTACATCGCGATTATCCTGGCGGCCGTGCTCGGCATGGCGCTCGTGATGAGCCGAAGTTTCGAGGCGTTGACGGAAACCTTCGTCCTCGCGATCTGGCCGTTCTACGCGCTCGGCATCGCGGCGATCTACCGCCTCCGCAAGCAGCGGCCCGACATGCCGCGCCCCTACAAGGTCATTGGCTATCCGGTGGTGCCAGCGATCTTCATCGTTTCGGTGGCCGCGTTCGTCGTGAACGCGCTCATCCACGAGCCGGTGCCGACCATCATCACCTTCGCGTTGATCCTCGCCGGCCTGCCCGTGTATCACTTCGCGTTCGCGCGGCGCTGATCTTTTTTCAATCTTTCCGGTTTTTTTTCTTGATCCCCAGCGCGGTACTGTTACTCTTTTTTCTCGCGCGGGCTTGTCGCCGGTATGTTCCTGCTGAGGAGTTCCGAAGATGGATGCACGCGAGCCGCGACTGCGGCGCCGAGGGTTCTTCCTGCACTCGTCCGAAGGCGGCGAACCGGATACCGGCGAACACGAGAACCCCGAAGGGTTCATCGTTCGCGTGTGCTTCCCGGGAAACCCGGTCCCACGCAAGATGGTCAGCGCCCGCGGTCTGTCGGGAGGCGGCCGATCGCACCGCACCGACGCGGACGACATCGACGTCCTGCCGGCGATTAGATCAGGGAGCGTGACTGGCAGCCGTCAACGGTCACACTTGCCCCGCTGATCCAGCTCGCGCGACCCGACACCAGGAACGCGACGACCGCCCCGACTTCTTCGGGACGGCCAAACCGCCCGAACGGCAGTTCCCGCCGCACGAACTCCGCCATCCCGTCCGGATCGTCCTGGACGCGTCGATCCCACGACCCTCCAGGAAAACGAATCGACCCCGGCGCCACGCTGTTGACGCGGATGTTGTCGCGCGCCAGTTGCTGCGCCATCGCCTTGGCGAGGCTGATCTCGGCCGCCTTGACGGCGTTGTAGGTCATGCGGCCGCCTGATTCGCGGCCCCAGATCGAGGCAATCATCACGATCGCGCCGCCGCCGCGCTTCCGCATGAGCGGCACGGCCAGTCTCGACGCCCGCACCGCCGGAAAGAGCGTCTGATCGAACGACTCCTGCCACTCGGCGTCGCTGGTATCGACGATCCCGGCGCCCTTGGCCAGGCCGATGTTGTTGACGAGGATGTCGAGTCCGCCGAAGGTCTCTACGGTCCGGGTCACAACGGCGGCCACGCCATCGGCCGTCGCGAGATCCGCAGCCACGGCAAGCACGCGCGACGGACCATTCGCGCCCGCCAGCGCCGTCAGCTCGGCGGCGGCTTCCTTCAGCGTCGCCTCACCTCGCGCGCAGATCGTGACCCTGCAGCCTTCTTCGACCAGCGCGCGCGCAGTGGCCAGGCCCAGTCCTTTGCTCGACCCCGTCACGATCGCCACCTTGTCGTTGAGTCCTAAATCCATCGGTCTCTCTGCCCCACCTGACCAACCCGCCTCACCCGACCGACCACCGTCATCGGCCCCCGCGGCCTGTCAGGTCGTTCAGCGTCCAGTCGAACGTCGAATAGGTGACCTGAAACGTGTTCTTCCCGATGAATTCCTTTTCCGTCGCCAGCAGTTTCGGCTGAACGAACGCGAGCGCGGCGCGCTCGATGGGGCTGCGCGCAGCAAACGCCGCGGGCGCCTGGTCGGCATACGCCGCCGAAAATTCCTTTTCGCGCCACGAGAAGATCGCGCTGAGGCTCACCTTGCCGTTCTCGCGATCGATCGCGAGGCACTGCCTTCGGTTGACGCACTCCGCCGCCACATCGGCGAGCTGCTCCTCGATCCGCGACGACACGAACGCCTCGCTGCGGAGCCGACCGCTGCCGGCCGCGCCGCGCCCGATCGCAAAATACACCCGTGGATCGTGAAAACCAGCCAGCACGGTCGTCTCGATCTGATCGAGGGTCATCGTGCGCCCGGCGACGCGATGCGGCAGACGCTCGAACGCGCCGGAAATCTGCCGGATGCTCTTCGCGGGATACTCGGTCGCGCGCCCATGAATCGGATAGTGATCGACAATCGTCCGGAGCACCAGCGCGTTGTACGCGTTCAGCCAGAACGCCATCTGCTCGTCGCGCGGAAGTTTGTCCACCGACACCGTGGCCAGCATGTTGGCATAGCCGTCGAGCCGCGCATGCTCGGATTTCAGCGCGCGGTAGTAGACGTCGCCGTTGCGGACGTAGAGATCGAGCAGCTGATCGAACGTCTTGCTGCGCGCGACCTCGGATGATTCCTGCGCCGCCGGCGCCGCGACGATGCAGCACGCGAGCACGACAACCAAGGAACGTAAGGAAGGCAAAGACATCGTTCGACTATACCCGACTGCCAAGGAAGGCCGCGAGAGCTGCATTGAACAGCTCGGGCTGCTCGAGGTTGCTCAGGTGTCCTGCCTGCGGAATGCGCACGAGTTGGGAACCGGCAATGCCCTGATGCATCTCTTCGGCAGCAGCAGGCGGCGTCAGCGTGTCCTCGTCGCCGACGACGATCAGCGTCGGGACATGAATCGTGTTCAGGAGCGGTGTTGAATCGGGTCGCGTCATCAACGCGCGCAAACCGCCGCTGATCGCTTCGGCCGAGCTGTCGAGCATCAACGACCGCACCTGCTCCACCACCGCCGGCCGGGTCGTCCGGGCCGTCTCGCCCAACACATTCGGGATCATCGCATCGGCGACGGCTGACGGCCCCTTCTCCCGCACGATCTGAAGCATGCGCGTGCGCCCGGCAATGCCTTCCGGCGTATCCGCCTGCGAGCGCGTGTCGGCGAGGATCAGTCCCTGAACGTAGCGCGCCGCGTAGCGCAACATCGCGAACGCGACGTAGCCGCCCATCGACAGACCGCCGACGACCGCCAGTTTGATATGCAGGGCATCGAGGAGATCGATCACATCGCCAGCGTAGTCGTCGACAGACGCGGTGGACGGATCGCCCGCGCCGCCGTCGTAGCCGCGCAGCTGCGGCGCGATCACATGCCAGCCGGTTTGTGCGAGCGTAAGCTGGCCTTCCCACATGCGCGCGTTCAGGGGGAACGCGTGCAACAGCACGAGCGTGCCGCGCGGGCGGTCAGTGGAGGGCGGAAGAGCTTCGAGGTAGCGCAGGCGTCCGATGTTGGGCATCGCACTATTGTGAACTGAGAACTGAGAACTGAGAACTCAGAACTGAGAAATCGGAGGCACTCTGCACCCTGCACTCTGCACCCTGCACCCTGCACCCTGCACCGTACAAGATGCACCCTGCACGGTGTCAGGCGCGCTTGCGCAACACCGCCGCGAGCGTCATGCTGCCTGTGACGTTGGCCGTCGTGCGGAACATGTCGGGGATCGTGTCCACGGCAAGCAGGATGCCGATGCCGTCGATGGGCAGGTTGACGGCCGCGAGCACCGGCACCATCGCGATGATGCTGCCGCCGGGAACGCCGGGGACGGCAAATGTGCTGAGGATCACCGTGAACACCATCGAGGCGAGCTGCGCGGGCGACAGCGTGGCCCCGTAGAGGCGCGCGAGAAACAGCACGCCGACCGGCATCGCCACCGCCGCACCGACGCGGAACACCGACGCGGCCAGCGGCAGGACGAAGCGCGACACGACAGGCGGCAGCTCCGCCCGTTCGGCGCTTTCGACCATCGCCGGCATGGCCGCCAGCGACGACCGCGATGCGAACGCCACGGCTTGCGCCGGCGCGCACAACGATATGAAGGCCTTCGGCGACATCCCGCCCGCGATGATCCCGATCGGATACAGCAGCACCACGCCGGCCAGGATTGTCAGCAACACGACGAGCACGATATACGCGATGACGGCGCCGGCAGCGGCAAGCCCGAGCTTCGAGGCCAGGGGCACCGCCAACGCGAACACGCCCACTGGTGCGAACTCGAGGATGCCGGCCACCAGTCGCTGCATCGCATCGGCAACGCCCTGCACCACGCGCAACACGGCGTCACGCCGCTCGGCGGCCACACGCGCCAGTGCGATCCCGAACAACACGGAGAACACGATCACCGGCAGCATCGCGCCGTCAGCCGCCGCCTTCGTCACGTTCTGCGGCACGAGGTCGATGAACCACTGCGCGATCGCCGGCGTGCCTGCCGGCGCCGCCGCGGCGCCCGGCACGGCAGCCGCCGGTCCGCGCAGCGCCATCGCGGCCTGCTGATCGATCTGAATCCGCGCGAACGCAGGGGTCGCGATTGCGATGGTCATCACCGCGGTCACCGCGAGACAGGCGACGGCCATCACCGCCGCGCGCGCGCCGACGCGCCCAAGCGCGCCCGATGACGCCAGCGAGCCGACGCTGGCAATCAGCATCGACGCCACCAGCGGCATCACGGTCATCCGGATCAGGTTGATGAAGATCGTGCCGACCGGCGCCATCACGGCAAGCAGCGTGGCGACGGCCGGAGATGTGGAGCCGGCCAGCGCGAGGCCGAGAGAGAAACCGGCGACGAGGCCGATGAGAACCCGGGAGGTCAGTGACAT
>JAYVMG010000618.1:0-15674 GCA_043759095.1 Acidobacteriota bacterium
GCGATCTGTCGCGCAATCGGCAGCGCCTCGTCGAGTGGAATCGGTCCGCGTGCGATCCGCTGCGCCAAGTCCTCGCCTTCAACGAGCTCGAGCACAAGCGCCTTCACGCCATCGGCGTCTTCGATCCCGTAGATGTGCGCGATGTTCGGATGATTCAGCGATGCGAGCACATGCGCTTCGCGACTGAACCGCGCAAGGCGGTCGGGATCGTTCGCGACGGCCGGCAGCAGCACCTTGATCGCCACGTCGCGATTCAGCTTGGTATCGCGCGCGCGATAGACCTCGCCCATCCCGCCGGCGCCGAGCGCCGCGAGGACTTCATAGGGACCGAGGCGAGAACCAGGGGTCAGTGACACGAGAAGCTCGCAGTCTTGGACCGTCCGAATTGAGTCCTCAGCCCAGGGTCTTCAGTCCTCAGTGGACCGTCGTCGGATCCCGATCGGGCGTCGTCGGTCCGCAGATCGACTGACGACTGCTGCTCCTCGCCCATGCCGCCCGCGCCGAGCGCCGAGAGGATTTCATAGCGGCCGAGGCGCGCACCGGGAGACAAAGGCAAAGAAACTTCCTGAGTTTAGTGGCGACGCCCGTGCCGGCCTAGGGAAAAAGGATCGTTCACAAACGGGGTCCGTACACGCGCCCGCACCGCTCCTGTGGCGAGCACGGCGCGTCAACGCCCGTTCACGATGTCGATCGGATAGTGGCGATGCCCCCGGCGGACTTTATACGAGGCGAAATCCCGCCGGTCGACGGTGAACACCTTGCGGGTTCCAAGCCGCTCGGCGCACACCACCAGAGACGCATCCGCGAGATCCATCGGATGGTCGGCGTAGATCTCCATGAGCTCGAATGCGCGCGTCAGCGCAGACTGATCAAAGAACCAGATCGAGAGCCCACCCTTTTCCACGAATTCTCGAAGCCGATCGGAACCGACGCTGTCGGGGCCGAGCATGTGAAACGCTTCAGTCAGTACGGGGATCGTCGTGGAGAGGGGCTCCTGAATCCGCTTCAGGGCCCTGACGCATCGCTCGTGCCGGCCGTCCTTCGGATCGAACAAGGCCACGAGCGGGCCGGTGTCGACGAGGATCATCGACGCAATTTCTTGCGAAGCGCCTCGGTCACGCCCCGACGGGTCTCCGTCGATGGAGCGATCGCGCAGCCTCCCGGCCCCAGATCCAGCTCGCGATACACGTCGTAGGGCGTGCGTCGCGACTCGTGCTGGACCCGCTGCTGGAGCGACCGCAATCCGCGCTTGAGGGCTTCTGAAATCGGCAGACCCGTGGTTTCGCGGATCTGGCGGAGCGCCGCTTCCGCCTCGTCGTCGAGTCTGACCGTCCTGGTGGCCATGTGTCCTCCCGCGTATTACATGGCGTATTACGTCCGGACGATTCAGTCCATCGCCGGCGCCGCAAGGGCGCGTGTCAAGGTGGGTGGATTATATGAGAACGTTGAACTTCCGGTTGCGGGACCAGCGGTAGACCTGAAAGTCCGAATCGAACGTCAGGACGCGCGGCTCGTCATGGACCTCCGCGCACCGGATCAGGCATGCGTCGGCGAGCGCGATCGGCCGGTTGGCGTATTTCCGCAGCAACGCCTCGATGTTCGTCCAGTGCTCGTCGATCGCGAGCGCGACCGTGTAGACGCCTTTTCGTCCAAGCGCGACGACTTCGGCGGGCCCGGAGGGATCGACTTTCCTCATCAGAAAACATGCTTCGGCCAGCACGGCCTCGCAGCATCGGAGCGGCGGCTCGCAGTCCGCGAACAGTCGCACCGCGCGGGCGTGTTGCGCGTCGTTCTTCGAGAGCAACGCCACCAGCGGACCCGTGTCCAGCAACGCGCCCGGCCGGTTCACTCGCCAAATCCGTCGAGATGTTTCCGGTTCGTCGAGAGATCGCGCGGCCCGCGCGTGAACCTGCCCACGCTCGGTCCGGCCAGATCCAGCGCGCTTCGACGACCGCCGAGCTCCTCGGCGACAAGCCGCAAGCCGCGGCGAACCAGATCGGATTCCGAGCGCCCGGTCGCGTCTTTGAGGGTATCCAGCAGCGCCCGGTCTTCTCTTCCGACACGGGCATGCACGTAGGGCTTCATGGGACGGACTGTAGCACAATGAATACTATTCGTGCTACATGCGGCACGCGATCGGAAATCGCGGCGGCGTTGCTATTTCTCGTCGACGACGGCGGCCGGCAAGGCGGCCCCGGCGACGCTTGCGGCCGGCGCCTGGGGCGCCGACGTTGCGGCAGCCGGCTCGGCGCCGCTGCCGTTCGGCGTCCGCTTGCGACGCGGACGGATCTCGTATCGCTTGATCATCTCGTTCAGCGTCGTCGGCTTGATATGGAGGAGTTCAGCCGCGCGCTTCTGGACGCCGCCGGCGACTTCGAGCGTCGATTCGATCAGGCGCTTCTCGAAGTCGGTGATGACTGCCTTGAACGAGATCCCCTCGGGCGGAACGACGAACTGCGGCATCTGGAAATTCGGCGTCTTGCGCACGTGATCCGGAATCAGCTCGACGCCGATGACGTTGCCCGGGCTGAGCACCACCGCGCGCTCGATAACATTCTCGAGCTCGCGCACGTTGCCCGGCCAGTCGTACTCGGTCAGCAGATCGAGCGCGTCCGGCGTCAGCTCGAGCACGCCCTTCTTGTTTTCCTCGGCGTACTTTTCCAGGAAGTGATGGACCAGCAGGGGCACATCGTCCTTGCGATCGCGCAGCGGCGGAAGCTGGATCGAGATCACGTGCAGCCGGTAGAAGAGGTCCTCGCGGAACTTGCCCTCCTCCATCATCTGGCGCAGGTCGACGTTGGTGGCCGCGATGATGCGCACGTCAACCTTGATGGTCTCCATGCCGCCCAGGCGCATGAAATCGCGTTCCTGGATCACGCGCAGCAGCTTGGCCTGCGTCTCGAGCGGCACGTTGCCGATCTCGTCGAAGAAGATGCTCCCCTTGTCGGCGAGGTCGAACATGCCCTTCTTCGGGTAGACGGCGCCGGTGAACGCGCCTTTGACGTGGCCGAAGAGCGTCGACTCGAGGAGATCTGGCGGCAGATTGCCGGAATTCACCGTCACGAACGACTTGTCGGACCGCGACGAGTTCGCGTGGATGGCGCGCGCCACGAGTTCCTTGCCGGTGCCGCTCTCGCCCTGAATCAGGATCGTCGACCGGCTCGGCGCCGCCTGAATGATCAGGTCGAACACCTGCCGCATCCGCGGGCTTCTGCCGATGATGTTCGCGAACTTGTGGTACCGCTCCTGGATGTTCTGCCGAAGGTTACGGTTCTCGTTGAGCAGCCGCCGCCGCTCCATCGCGTTGCGCACGACGATCAGCACCTCGTCGTTCTTGAACGGCTTGGTGACGTAGTCGAACGCGCCCGTTTTCATCGCCGCGATCGCGCTCTCGACCGACGCATACGCGGTGATGATGATGACGTTGAGGTCCTCGTCGATCCGCTTCAACTCGTCGAGCGTGGCGATGCCGTTCAGGCCTGGCATCATGATGTCGACAATCGCCGCGTCGAACGGCAGGGCGCGGGCCATCTCGAGACCTTCCGCGCCGGAGGACGCCACGCGCACGTCGTAGCCCTCCCGCGTCAGCAGCGTCTCGAGGATCTCGCGCATGATCTCTTCGTCGTCGACGACGAGGATCGTGCCGTTGCGTGATGTGGCCATGGTTTAGTGTGCCCGCGCCGATCGTGCCGCGGCGGGAGCCTGGGGCAGCGCCATCGTAAAGCGTGTGCCCTGCCCGACCGCGCTGTCGCAGTGGAGCGCACCGTCGTGCTCGCGCACGATGCCGTAGGTGATCGACAGGCCGAGGCCGGTGCCCCGCCCGATCGCCTTGGTCGTGAAGAACGGATCGTAGATGCGCGCGATCTGCTCCGACGGGATGCCCGAACCCGTGTCGGCGACGTCCGCGATCACGCGCCCGCCTTCGACGCGGGTCGTGACCGAGAGCCAGCCGCCGCTCGGCATCGCGTCGCGCGCGTTGAGGAAGAGATTCAGAAACACCTGCTGCAGCTGATGCTCGATGCCAAGCACCGTCATGGCCGCCGGCGAGAGTTCGCGCCGCACCTTGATGCTGCCGACCTCGAACTGGTGTTCGAGCAAAGAGAAGACGTCCATGATCACTGCGTTCAGATCGACCTCGGTCCGTTCATTGGACGCCGTACCTGGGCGTGAGAGGTTCAACAGGCCATTGACGATCTTGGCGGCGCGGAACGTCTGCCGTTCGATTTTTTCGAGCAGCACCGTCTTCGGGTCGGCGGGATCGGCGCCCTCGAGCAGCATCTGAGTGAAGCTCGAAATGCCGGTGAGCGGCGTGTTGACCTCGTGCGCGACGCCGGCGGCCAGCAGGCCGATCGACGCCATCTTCTCCGAAATCTGAAGCTGCTCTTCGAGTTGCACGCGGTCGGTAATGTCCTCGATGATCATCAGCATCCCGACGACGGCATCGTCGCCCGAGGCGTTCTGGAGCGGGACTTCGGTGGCGTTGACGAGCAGGCGCGGCGTGTTGCGGTCGCGCGACTCGAGCGGCACCCGGTACAGGGTCGCGCCGTACGGATGATCCTGGCGCGCGGCGCGCAGCGCCTCGACAAACGGCGCGTCGAACAGATCGCCGAGCCGGCAGCCGATCGCTGCCTCTCTGGTGACACCGTAGAGCTCTTCGAGCGCGCGGTTCCAGCGAACAATCTTCTCGTCGGCGTCGAACACGACGAGGCCGTTATCGAGCGACTCGAGAATGTTCTCGTTGAACTCGCGCATGCGGCCGAGTTCTTCGGCCTTGAGATGCAGCTGGCGGTACAGCCGGCCGTTCTCGATCGCGGTCGCGACCTGGCCGGCAACCGCGGTCAGCAGACCGAGGTCCTCGCTGTTGAACGGCTCGTCGGTTTCCTTGCGTCCGAGCGCGAGGACCGCGATCGTCCGTCCCTCGAACACGCACGGCACGAAATAGTAAATGCCGGCATCGCGCCACGCTTCCACTTCCTCGGCGAGGAAGCGCGCGGCGGCGATCGGATCGTCGAGCGCGACGGTGTGTCCCCCATCGAGCCGCGACATCATCGACGACCGGCGGGACAGCCGGCCGATCGGCTGCGTAAACCCGTAGTCCCCGATCGAACTGAAATCTCCAGAGGCGACGCCTTCGGCCGCATCGCCCGGATCGCCAGGCGCCAGCATCAGCGCCATGCGATCGACCACCAGCGTCTCGACGATGCGGGCCACGAGCCGCTGGCTCAACCTGACGATGTTGAGGTCGCTGTTCAAATCGCGCGCGAACGCCACCAGCGCGCGGCGGTAGTCGTAGCGGTCGCGGTAGAACACACGGTCCAGCGCGTTCTGGACAGCGTCCTTCACCGGTCGCGCCAGCAGGACGACGACGAATGTTGCCAGCAACGCGATGATCCAGTTGTGGTCGTCCACATCGCTGACGAAGGCAAATCCGGTGAGCTTGCGCAGCGCCGCGTAGAGCGCCACGCTCGCCGCCAGGAACGCGGTGTATGCGAAGCCGCGCTTGATGATGACCTCGACGTCGCGCAGCCGGTACCGGACGATGGCGCACGCGAAGGTCGCCGGCACCACGCCCAGCAGCACCGCGGTGAGCTGCAATTCGACCGGCGGGTTCACGCCAAGCGCCCACGGGAGCGCGTAGCCGAACGCGAACGGGCCGACCCCGAGCGCCGTGCCCCACGCAAGCCATCGGAGCTGGCGGCGCGCTGTGACCGAGGTGATTTGCCGGAACGCGCGCACGAGCACGCCGACGGCGGCGACTGCGCAGACGAACAGGTAGATGTGATCGGACCGGTCGAGCCACTCGAGCACGCGCGAAAACAGGGCGCCGGACAGACTGCCATCGGCGGCCCGCGTCACCGCGATCACGCGCGCGGCGCCAAGCAACAACGCCGGCAGGTACATCAGCGGCACGGCGACGCGCGAGTCGGGAGTCGTCAGGACGGAGTCGGGGGTCGTCAGTTCGGTGCGCGGCCGCTCCGGAAACACCATCGTGAAGTGCAGCAACAGCGGCGGGAGCAGGGCAAACGCGATCGCGTCACCCCAGTAGAACGCCCAGTCGAGGCGATCGAACGGCCCGTTAAATGAGAACGTGAAGACGCCGAAGAACGCCACGCACAGCCAGAAAAAGTGGAGCGTCGCCTGATCGCGCGGACGGCGGAGCCGAACGGACGCGCCGACCAGCAGGGTGAAGAGGCCCACCGCCGCCAGCACGTAATACATCGAGGCGCCGCGCGGCGCGGGCGCCAGCGCGAACTCGAGCGGCTGCTTTGCCCCGGACCGCAGCAGCGTGTAGACCAGCCGCGTGCCCTCGTGGCCGCGATGCAGATACTCGATGACGTCGGGTGGCGCCTGCACCGGCAAGCCGTTCACGGCCAGCAGCACGTCGCCGCGCTGAATGCCGGCGGCGGCGGCGGCCGTCCCCGTGGCCACCTCGCTTGCGGTCACGCCTTCGGCGCGGGCAGTCCACAGGACGCCGTCCTCGACCTCGTGCCACCGCGAGTACATCGCGGCGTTCGCCACGCCAAGCGCGACGAGCAAGAGCACGACGGTCACCGCAAACACGGATCGACCCCAGACGAGCCAGCGGGCCTCGATGGGTTCGACGTCACTTAATTCGGAAGACACTTCAGCCTTTGTTAAGGAAGCAAAGGCCATACCCCTGAGCATATGGCGATGACGTCACCTAAAGTGCTGAGGAATATAGATTTTCCGTTCGTGAACGCAAGCAAAACAGACCCCTACTCCAACGATATGAAGTCGTCTATTCGATATTATGGATCGTCTGGCTAAGGCTGGGGAGCCTTCAGAACTTCAGCGTCAGGCCGCCGACGATGCGCTTGGGCGGACGGACGACGAGCAATTCGTCGTACACCGATTGATCCCCGGCCGCCTCGCGAAAGAAATTGCGCACGGCGACGAGCATTTCCCACTTGGCGTTGCTGAAGTCCATGAACGGCAGCGACTGGCGGACCTGCACGTCGAACCGCGCATCGATGGACGAGGCCGGCGATGAGGAAGTCGCCGCGTGCGCGAACGCGTTACTCACACGGTAGAGCACGATGACGCGGGTGGCCGTTTCCGGCACTTCGGTTTCGATCGTAGCCGACACGTCGTGGATGTGATCGCGGTCCAGGCGCAACGCCAGCGGTGCGAGGACGAGCATGTAGCCGAGGTCGGGTGAATTCGTATGCGCCCGCGTCAGCGAATACTCGATGGCGCCGTGTACGCGTCCGGCGATCGCAGCGCGAATGCCCGCGCCCAGGCCGGAGGCATCAACGTCGCCGACATTGCCGAGGAGGTAGTTGCCCACGGTCGACGGCGCGTCCAGCGTGCTGACGCCGAAGAGCGTCACGATCTGATTGCCGACGTGCTGTTTGAAGGCGCGCAGCGACACGGTGGCGGATGCGATGTCGTGCTCGACCTCGACCTCCATGTGGTTCGCGCGCTCGGCTTCGAATGGGCGTCCGGTGGCAATCGACGAGAACGTGCGCTGCGGCGGCAGGAGGATGCCGGCGTCCATGCGCGGCATGAACTCCTCGGCGCCCGGCGCGACAGCGCGGCTCGACATCATGGTGCTGATGCGGAAATGATCCGCCGGTTCGTATGTGAGCGCGACGCGCGGGCTGATCAGACTGCCGCCCTCGAGGTAATCGTACCGCGCGTAGCGGCCACCGTAGGTCAGCGTCAGGACCGGCGAAATCGAAAACGTGTCGAAGGCGTAGATCGCGCCCGCGTTGCGGCTGCCGTCGGTGACGTCATGCAGCGTGGCAAAACCGCCGCCGCCGTAACGCTGCGTGCTGTAGGACAGTCCAAGGTCGTACCGATGGCGCGCCGGCGCGCGCGTCGTATACTCGCCGGCGATGATCCACGACGCGATGTCGCCCTGCGTCAGCGCCGCGCGCACGGTCCAGTCCGCGTACTCGCCGACCGGCGCACCCAGCGCGAGATACGCCGTGCTGTGCGCGAAATTATCCGACGTGAACAACTGCTGCGGCGTATCGAACGCGCCCGTCGTCAGCAGGTTGACCTGACCGGAGAACGGTGTGGCCGAGAAAAAATTGGCCGCCATGCGCGCGGAGGAATTCGTGACGCGGCCGAACACGTTCTGTCCGCCGAAGCCGTTGCCGTCGCTGGGAGCGTCACCGCCGGCGACGACTTCTTCGGGAACCGTCGCGTCTTTCAGGATCGTGCGGCGCGCGTGACGCAGCCGCCACGCGAGCTCGCCGTGATCGTCGTTACCCGTGTTGCCGGTGGAGTCCCCGCTGCCGGCGGCGGCGTCCGGGGCAGGTGGCGCATCGGCCGGCGCGCCGATGCCGGCGGCCAGTACCGGATAGGGTGTCGTGGTCGCGGCGCTCGCCGTGTTCAGATGACGCAGGGCAATGGCCGACGAAGCCCTGGCGCTCGGCCGCACGTCGATCACCTGCCCGCGTGACGCGACGAAGCCGCTGAGGTGCGCGCGCACCAGATACGGACCGGGCGAGAGCGTCCGCATCTCGAAACGGCCGCCGCGGTCACTGACCGCGAACGCGGTCGTTGCGCCAAGAGCGGAAACCGTGGCGCCGACGACCGGCGCGCCCTCTTCGTCCTGCACGGTTCCGGAAATCGAACCGGCGGCAATCGACGCCAGATGGGTGACCGGGCGCAATTGCCCAACACCCTGCGCGCCGGCGGACGCCGGCCAACAGAGCAGCACGATTCCGCCGACGAGCGACGACGCCGTCATCCTGGATGTGCTGTTCATGTTCACTCCCGCGTTGCTGGCGTACTCGACGAGTAGCGACGACGCTGACTACGAAGACCGACTACGACGGACTGACCGTGAAGCTAATCTCGCGCGTCAGCGTCTTGTTCGCGAGCTTGTCGGTGATCTTGATCTCGAGCCGGTAGTCGCCCTCGGGGAACGACGCGAGCGGAACGGCCTGGCCGCTCTGCAGCTGATGCCCCGCCGCGAAATCGAAGTTCGGCGGCAGCGTCGTCGCGTTCAAATTCTGCGGGTTCGTCTTGTTGAAGAACTTTTCCGGCTGGCCCGCGGGCTTCACATAGAAGTTGTATTCCACGCTGACGTCCGGCTTGTTCGCCGTGTCGACCTTCGGGTTGTAGATCAGCATGAAGGTCGAGAGTTCGGCCTTCTTGGTGAACTTGGTCTCGAAGGTCGGGACGATTTCCATCATGCCGAGGGCGTACGGCCGATCCGCCTGCTGCTGCGGCGTGAGCGGCGCCGGCAGCGGGTCGATCCGTTGCGCAATGACGACGGAACTCGTGTTGAGCTCGTTGTTCCAGAAGTCCGGCACGGTCACCGTCTGCTTGATCGCGGCGATCTTCTGCGCGGGGGCGTTCTTCGCCGGCTTCTCGGGCGTCGGTTCCTTCGCGACCAGATACACGTCGTAGGCGCCGCCGGGCACCGTGAACGAGCGCGAAATCTTCATCGACGTCTGCCCTGCGGTCACCGGCACGAAGCTGATGTCCTCGTAGGCGTAGTCGCTTTTTTTCTTGTCCTTGTCTTTCTTGTCGTCCTTCTTGGCGGGTTCGGCAGCCGCGGCTGGCGCCGCGCTCTTCGCGACGACGCGCCAGTAGAACGCGACCGTGCCGCCGCTGATCTTCGACGGATCGATCTGGACCGTAAAGGGCACGTATTCCTTGTTGCCCTGCGCCTTCAGCACATCCTCGCGGACCCAGGTCAGCGAGAGGTCGTTGGCAGCGGGCTGTCCGGCCGCCAGATCGTCAACCGTCTTGACGATGCTCTGGGTTTCTCTGTTTTGCGCGTCGCTCTTTTTCTTGTCGTCCTTGCTCTGCGCAAAGAGCATCGTCGACGACACAGACACCGCGAGGAGGAGCATTGCAAAAACGGCGCGCCGCTGCTTCATAAAGCCTAGTCTCCCAAGATAAAAGGTCTTCGTTGATCAGCCAATAATAAGCGCCCCTTCCAGGTCAAGTCAAACCCTTCCGGGGCAGCACTTCAGCGGGGTTTTGGGCCTTCAGCGCTGTGCTATCATCGGCCGCTCTTCACCCAGCCATGAAGCTCATCGACGTCACGGTGCCGCTCGATGCCCAGCTCGCGACGTACCCCCACAACACGCCATTCAGCCTGGAGCCGATCCAGCGGATCGCCAGCGGCGGCCATTCCAACGTCTCGACGCTGCACATGAGCGCGCATACCGGGACGCACGTCGACGCGCCGCGCCACTTTTTCGACGCCGGTCCCGGGACCGAGTCGCTGCCGCTCGAGTTGCTTGTCGGGCGGACCCGTGTGATCGAAATCAGTTCGCGGACCGGTATCGCCGCCGAAGACCTGGACGCGTTCGATTTCTCGGACGACATCCGTGTGCTGATCAAGACGCGCAACTCACAGCTCTGGGCATCGCCGGAATTTCATCCCAACTACGTGGGCGTCACCGAATCGGGCGCGAAACACCTGGTCGAGCACGGCATCAAAGTGGTCGGAGTGGACTACCTGAGCGTCGAAGTCTTCAAGAATCCGGGCGCGCCGGCGCACCACGCGCTGCTCGGCGCGGGCACGATCGTGATAGAAGGCCTCGACCTGCGCGACGTCGACCAGGGCATCTACGAGATGTTCTGTTTGCCGCTCCGCGTGGTCGGATCCGACGGCGCCCCCGCACGCGTGGTGCTGCGCCAGAGCTGAGGCATCATGTCCGCGCTGCTCGACGACAGCCTCGTCATCGTCCTCGCCGGCGGCGCCGGCGAGCGGCTCTATCCGCTGACGAAGGAGCGCGCCAAACCGGCCGTGTACTTCGGCGGCCCGTACCGCATCATCGACTTCGCGCTCAGCAACTGCATCAACTCCGGCCTGCGGCGCATCTTCATCGCCACGCAGTACAAGTCGCTGTCGCTCAACCGGCACATCCGCATGGGCTGGGGCATCGTGTCGGAGGAGCTCGGCGAATTCGTCGAGATTCTTCCGCCGCAGAAGCGGGTCAGCGAGCACTGGTATCAGGGCACGGCGGACGCGGTGTACCAGAACCTGTATTCGATCATGCGGGAGAACCCGCGCTATCTGATCGTGCTGTCCGGCGATCACGTCTACAAGATGGACTACGCGCGCATGCTGCGGATCCATCAGGAACGGCGCGCCGCGATCACGCTGGCCACCATCGAAGTGCCGATCGCCGACGCGAACCGGTTCGGCATCATCGCGATTGACGAGAGCGAGCGCGTCACCGGGTTTCAGGAGAAGCCCGAGCAGCCGGCGGCGATCCCGGGCGCGCCTGATTTCGCGCTGGCGTCGATGGGCGTCTACATCTTCGACACCGACATCCTCGTCCGCGCGCTCGAGGCCGACGCGAATCTGCCAACCAACCATGATTTCGGCAAGGACATCATCCCGGCGATGATTCACGATGCGCCGGTGTACGCGTACCGGTTTTCCGACGAGAACAAGAAAGCGTCGAAGTACTGGCGCGACATCGGCACGCTCGATGCGTACTTTGAAGCCAACATGGATCTCTGCCAGGTGAATCCGGAGTTCAACCTCTACGATCCCGAGTGGCCGCTGCGGACGTATCAGCCACAAGCGCCGCCGGCGAAGTTCGTATTCGCGGAGCCGGGCAGCCGCTGCGGGCAAGCGCTCGATTCGATAATTTCACCGGGCTGTATCGTGTCGGGCAGCCGAATCTCTGGCAGCGTGCTGTGCCCCAACGTCCGGGTCCACAGCTTCTGCACAATCGACGAGTGCATCCTGATGCCGGGCGTGCGCGTCGGCCGGCACGCGCGCATCCGCCGCGCGATCATCGACCGCGACGTGCTGATCCCGCGCGGCGCGCTCATCGGCTACAACCTGGAAGAAGATCGCCGCCGTCACACCGTCACCGCCTCGGGCATCGTCGTCGTCACGATCGACGACGAGCCGTACATTGGACCGCTCAGCGAGGACGCGCTCCGTTTCGAAGCGGACGTCGATCAACGCGGCGGTGGTTAAATCTCCACCACACGGGATTGTTCCTCCTCTCCACTGTGTCCCCTGTGGTAATTAGGTAGGCACACATGCAAATCACACGTGTCAGAGGGCGCGAGATCCTGGATTCGCGCGGCAACCCGACGGTGGAAGTGGACGTGACGCTGGCCGGCGGCGCCTTCGGGCGCGCGGCCGTACCGTCGGGCGCATCGACCGGGGAGCGCGAGGCGCTGGAACTGCGCGACGGCGACACATCGCGCTACGCCGGCAAGGGCGTGCGCACGGCGGTCGCGAACGTCAACGGCGAAATTGCGAAGGCGGTGTGCGGGCCGGACTTCGACCAGCGCGGCCTCGACGCCGCGATGATCGCGCTCGACGGCACACCGACCAAGAGCCGGCTCGGCGCCAACGCGCTGCTCGGCGTATCGATGGCGGCGCTGCGCGCGGAGGCGGCGGCGAAGCAGGCGCCGCTCTACCGCCATATCGGCGCGTTGTACCGGGGCCAGACTTCGGCTGGGCCCGATAACGAAGTCTGGCCCCGCTTCACGCTGCCGGTGCCGATGATGAACATCCTCAACGGCGGCGCGCACGCGGACTCGAGCGTCGACTTCCAGGAATTCATGGTGATGCCGTTGAACGCCCCCTCGTTCAGCGAGGCGCTGCGGATGGGCGCGGAGATCTTTCACGCGCTGCGCGGCATCCTGAAAGGACGCGGACAATCCACCGGCGTCGGCGACGAAGGCGGCTTTGCGCCGAACCTGATGTCGAATCGCGAAGCGGTCGAGGTGGTGCTCGAAGCCATCGGCAAGGCCGGGCTGAAAGCCGGCGAGGACATCTTCATCGCGCTCGACGTCGCGGCCAGCGAACTCTGGGCAGGCGCCGGTCATTACACGTTCAAGAAATCCGGCGAACCCGATCGCACGTCGGTGGAGATGATCGCGATGTACGAGGACTGGATCCGTCAGTACCCCATCGTGTCGATCGAGGACGGCCTTGCCGAAGGCGACTGGGACGGCTGGAAGCTGATGACCAGCGCGCTCGGTTCGCGCGTGCAGATCGTCGGCGACGATGTGTTCGTGACGAACCCGGAGATCCTGAAGAAGGGGATTGCCGACAAGGTGGGCAACGCGCTGCTCGTGAAGCTGAACCAGATCGGCACCGTCACGGAAACACTGGACGCGATGCGGATGGCCGCCGACGCCGGCTACGCGACGATCATCTCGCACCGCTCGGGCGAGACGGAGGATTCGACGATTGCCGATCTCGCGGTCGGCGCCGCCGCTGGGCAGATCAAGACCGGATCGGCGAGCCGCACGGATCGCATCTGCAAGTACAACCAACTGCTGCGCATCGAAGAGGAATTGGGATCAGCCGCGACGTTTGCCGGACGGAGCGCGGTCCGTGCATAAGGTCGTCCTCCTCCGCCACGGCGAGAGCACGTGGAACCGCGAGAATCGCTTCACCGGCTGGCACGACGTCGATCTGACCGACCGCGGCTGCGACGAAGCGCGCGAAGCGGGCCGGCTCTTGAAAGAGGGCGGCTATGTGTTCGACATCGCGTACACGTCCGTCCTCAAGCGCGCGATCAAGACATTGGGAATCGCGCTCGATGTGTTGGATCAACTCTGGATTCCGGTCACCAAGAGCTGGAAGCTGAACGAGCGCCACTACGGCGCGCTGCAGGGACTGAACAAGGCGGAGACCGCCGCGAATCACGGCGAGGCGCAGACCAAGATCTGGCGGCGCAGCTTCGACATCCCACCGCCGCCGCTGACGATTGACGATCCGCGTCATCCGTCACACGACCCGCGCTACAAGGGATTGGAGCCGAGCGAACTGCCGCTGGCCGAATCACTGAAGGACACGATCGAGCGCTTCATGCCGTACTGGCGCGAGACGATCGCGCCGACGATCAAGTCTGGGACGCGCGTGGTGATCGCCGCACACGGCAACAGCCTGCGCGCGCTCGTCAAGGACCTCGACAACATCTCGGAGTCGGAGATCGTCGAGCTGAACATTCCCACAGGCATCCCGCTCGTCTACGAACTGGACGACACCCTCAAGCCGCTGCGCCATTACTATCTCGGCGATCCCGCGGCCGCTGCGGCCGCCGCGGCCCGAGTCGCCAATCAGGCCGCGCAGAAATAGAAAAGCCGGCGCACTCTCGCGCGCCGGCTTTTCGAACGTCACTCTTCGGATTTAGCTTTTCAGTTCTAACTTTATTCCACGGTCTCGGTCGCCTCGTCCGCAGCAATCCGCAGCGAACGGAGGAAGCGTTTGTCATTGGCCGTCACTTCCAGCGCGCGTTTCGGTTGCGCCGCCCGCGCAGCCGCGACTTTGGTCAACGCGCCAGGCTGCGAACGGCTGACAAATCCGACCACCGCCTCGAGCGTGACCTTCATTTCGAAACCCGCCGCCCGTGCCTTCTCGCGGCACGCTTCCACCTGAGGATTCTCTGCGACCGCAGCGGCGATCGCGTCGGCCAGCTCTCGCGCAAACCGGTTCACGATCTCGTCCATCTGCTTCCCTCCCTACGCCGCCGGAGCGGGTTCCGGGGCGCTTCCCGATACAGGCCTGCCTACACCAAGGGTGGTGGAGATGAATCGGGTGCCTGACGTGTGCATATGTGTCGGAAAGAGCTTGTAGGTAGATTGAGCTTAAGCACAAGCCATAGCGGTGTCAAGGAGTTGCGGCGGCTGGATCCGTTCGAGTCGCGCTACAATCGCCGCGTGAACGCCAGCGATACACCTCCGGTGCGCACGCCGGGCGACCTCGCGGGGTGGGACCCGAACGCGGACCTCGGATTTCCCGGCGAGTTTCCCTTCACGCGCGGCATCCAGCCGACGATGTACCGCGGACGCCTGTGGACGATGCGGCAGTACGCCGGTTTCGCGACGGCGGCAGAGTCCAATCAGCGGTATCGGTATCTCCTGGCGCAGGGCGTCAGTGGACTCAGCGTCGCGTTCGATCTGCCGACGCAAATGGGCTACGACTCGGACCATTCGCTTGCGGCCGGCGAAGTGGGCCGCGTGGGCGTCGCGATCGATTCCATCGAGGACATGGCGACGCTGTTCGATCAGATCCCGCTCGACAAGGTCTCGACCTCGATGACGATCAACGCGACGTCGATCGTCCTGCTGTCACTCTACATCGCCGTCGCCAAGCGGCAGGGCGTCGCCGCGCGCGCTCTCTCGGGCACAGTACAAAACGACATCCTGAAGGAATACGTCGCCCGCGGCACCTATATTTATCCGCCGCGCCAGTCGCTGCGGATCGTCACCGACATCTTCGCATTCTGCGAGCGCGAGATGCCCAACTGGAACACGATCTCGATCAGCGGTTATCACATTCGTGAAGCGGGATCGACAGCGGTGCAGGAGGTCGCATTCACCTTCGCGCACGCGATCGCCTACGTCCAGTCGGCGATCGATGCGGGCCTCGACGTGAACCAGATCGGCCAGCGGCTGTCATTTTTCTTCAACGCCCACAACGATTTCCTCGAGGAGATTGCGAAGTTTCGCGCGGCGCGTCGGCTATGGGCGCGCATCATGCGCGATCGTTTCCACGCGACGAACCCGCGTGCGCAGCAGCTGCGCTTCCATACGCAGACGGCCGGCAGCACGCTCACCGCCCAGCAACCCGACAACAACATTGTCCGCGTCGCGCTGCAGGCGATGGCGGCGGTGCTCGGCGGCACGCAGTCCCTCCACTGCAACGGCCGCGACGAAGCGCTCGCACTGCCGACCGAGGAGTCGGCGCGAATCGC
>JAYVMG010000619.1:0-2286 GCA_043759095.1 Acidobacteriota bacterium
GGGCGTACCGCGCAACAGCCTTGAAACCAGCGGCTTTGCCTCGCTGGACTTCAGGGCGTCGCGCGACGTGAAGCTTGCCGCCGGCAAGGACGCGCGCGAGCTGACGTTCGGGCTCGACGCATTCAACGTGCTCAACCACGTGAACTACGGCACGTTCGTCGGTACGCTGAGCTCCCCGCTCTTTGGTCAGCCCGTCTCCGCACGATCGGCGCGGCAACTCCAGTTCTCGGCGCGCATGAAATTCTGATCCGGTGTCAGACACCGTGGTAAAAACGACACGGTGTCTGACACCGCTATCTCTCAAGGAGCGAGTATGCGACACGCACTCACTTTGACGGCGATTCTGTCGGTGGTAGTAGTCGGCGGCCTGCAAGGACAGGAAGGTCCGTACCGCCCTGGTCCGGTGATCCCGATCGGCGGTGAAGGGGGCTGGGACTACCTTTCCGTCGACTCGGCCGCGCATCGCCTGTACGTCAGCCACGCGACGCACGTCGTCGCGATCGACACGCAGACGAACAAGGTGGTGGGCGACATCCCCGACACGCCGGGCGTGCACGGGTTCATCGCGGCGCCGGAAATCGGCAAGGGATTCACGAGCAACGGGCGCGAGAACAAGGTGAGCGTGCTCGACCTGAAGACGCTGAAGCTGATTCAGAAAATCGACACCGGTGAGAACCCGGATTGGATCTTCTACGAGCCGTCGAAAAAAGAGGTCTACACGATGAACGGCCGCGGCAAGTCCGCGACCGTGATCGATACGACGACCGCCAAGGTGGTGGCGACGATTCCGCTCGAGGGCAAGCCGGAGACGGCCATGGCCGACGTCAAAGCTGGCAAGATCTACGTCAACATGGAAGACCTCAACTCGATCAAGGTGATCGACATTGCGACGCATACCGTCAGCGCGACGTGGCCGGCGGCGCCGTGCGAAGCGGCGACCGGGCTGGCCTTCGACGCCGCCACGCATCGCCTGTTCCTTGGCTGCGACAACAAACTGCTGGTGATGATGGACAGCACCAACGGCAAGGTCGTCTACAGCGTGCCGGTCGGCGAAGGCGTCGACTCCACCTGGTTCGACCCGGCGACGAAGTTCGTGTTCACGTCCAACGGCGGCGCCGGCACGGTGTCGGTCGCGCACGAGGACTCGGCGTCGGTGCTGAAGATCGTCCAGACGATCAAGACCGTCCGCGGCGCGCGCACGATGGCGCTCGATCCGGTGACGCATACGATCTACCTCGCGGCCACCGACTACGAGCCTCGGGCGCCCGGCTCGAAGGATCGCCCGAAGGCGATCGCCGGCGCCTTCCGCGTCCTCACGTATCAGATGAAATGAGCGGTTCATGAACGGTGTGATCACTCCCCTGCTGATCGCCGGCCTGCTCGTCGCAGCGCCGGCGATCGGCGTCGCTCAGGACGCGCCGCTGACCCTGAAGGCCGCGCTCGATCAGGCGCGCCTCAACAGCCAGCAGTTTCGTTCGGCGCAGCTCGCCTCCGATCTGGCGGCCGAAGGAAAGAAACAGGCGCGCGCGGCGCTGCTGCCATCGGTCAACGGGTTCGGCCAGGTCATCGCCACGCAGGCCAACGGCACCGCGTCCGGCGTTTTCGTGCCCAACGATGGCCCTCGCGTCTACACCATGTGGCTGAACATGCACGGTGACGTGTTCTCGCTGTCGAAATGGGCGGAGTACCGCGGCGCGGCGGCGGCGGAAGCGGTGGCGCGCGCGAAGGGCGACGTCGCGGCCCGCGGCCTGGTTGCGACGGTGGTGCAGGACTATTACGCGCTGGTCGCCGCCCAACGGAAGGTGGAGAACGCGCGGCAGAGCCTCAAGGAAGTTCAGCAGTTTCTCGACGTCACGAAAAAACAGGAAGCCGGCGGCGAAGTCGCGCACTCGGACGTCGTGAAGGCACAGATTCAGGTGTCGCAACGGACACGAGACGCGCAGGACGCCGAGCTCTCCGAGCTCAAGAGCCGGCTCGGGCTGTCAGTCCTGATCTTCCCCGACTTCCGCGACACGTTCACCGTCGTCGACGATCTGCAGATGATCGTGCCGCTGCCGCCGCTTGGCGATCTGAAGGCGTCGGCGGCGACCAGCAGTCCTGACCTCCGCGCCGCGGAGGCCTCCGTCCAACAGGAGACGCTGGGGATCAGCGTCGCGCGCGGCGGCGTGCTGCCGTCGGTGTCGTTCGACTACTTCTACGGCATCAACGCCAACGAGTTCGCCACGCACTCGTCGCCGACGCCAGAGAATCCTTCCGGTGTCAACCTGCTCGGTTCATCCGCGCAGA
>JAYVMG010000620.1:0-15635 GCA_043759095.1 Acidobacteriota bacterium
ACCCGTTTCACTCCCTGGCGAAGGTGGGGCACATTGAAGTTGATCAGCAGGCCGACCTGCCGGCCGCTGAGTTTCAGGTAGGACAGCAGTTGCGCCGTGTGGAGCGGGATCAGTTGCTCAACGGCTTTCAACTCCACAATGACGCGGCTTTCGACGAGAAAATCGATTCGGTAGCCTGCGTCCAAAGTGACGTCCTGGTAAACCACTGGGAGCCGGACTTGGTGCTCGAAACGCAGGCCGTCGATGGAGAACTGATAGTGAAGGCAAGTCTGATACGTGCTCTCAAGGAGTCCGGCGCCAAGCGCGGTGTGGACCTTCATTGCGGCGTCGATAATTCGGCCTGTGATGTCTTCGTGCAGCATATTGTGCCTTCCTCCTGTTCCCCGGTGTCCCCCGTGGTGGAGAGTGTGCGCAAGCAAATGGAGATCCAGCACTAAATGCCCACCATTGGTCCTCGCTGGGACACCCTCCCGTGCGACGAACCTTCCGCAATTGATCTGGCTGCCGCGCTTGGTGTGTCGCCGGTGGTGGCGCGTCTGCTGTGTCAGCGCGGGCTCTCCGATCCTGCACTGGCCGATCGGTTCCTGAACCCGTCGCTCGATCACCTGCACGATCCGATGCTGCTGAAAGACATGGGCGTCGCGGTCGATCGGATCCTGGGTGCGCTCGCGCGCAAGGAGAAGATCGCGATCCACGGCGACTACGACGTGGACGGCGTCACATCGACGGTGATCCTGCGCCGCGCGCTCGAGCTCCTCGGCGGTGATGTGATCCATTTCATCCCCGAACGGCTGCGTGACGGCTACGGACTGCAGCCGGTGGCGATCGAGCGCCTGCACGCGGACGGCGTGCAACTCGTGATTTCGGTGGACTGTGGCATCCGTGGCGCCGAGGCGGCGCTGCGCGCTCGCGAGCTCGGTGTCGATCTGATCATCACTGACCATCACGAGCCCGATACCGAACTGCCGAAAGCGCTGGCGATCATCAATCCCAAGCGCGCCGACTGCAGCTATCCCGACAAGTACCTGGCCGGTGTCGGCGTGGCGCTGAAGCTGGTTCAAGCGCTTTGCCGCAAGACCGGACGCGAGAGGCTGATGCCGGGGTTCATCAAGATCGCCGCGATCGGCACGCTCGCCGACGTTGTGCCTCTCGTCGGCGAAAACCGTGTGATCGCGAAACTGGGACTCGAACTGCTGACCAAGGGGCCGCACAAGGTGGGACTGCGCGCTCTGATCGACGTCTGCGGCCTGACGGGCAAGATCATCGACAGCTATCACATCGGCTTCATGCTGGCGCCGCGGGTGAACGCCGCCGGCCGCATGAGTTCGCCCGACATCGCCGCGCGGCTCTTCCTTGCCGACGATGAGGCGCTGGCGGAGGAAGTGCGTCAGCTGGCGCTGCAGCTCGATGGCGAGAATGTGAAGCGTCAGGAAGAGGAAGCCGACATCCTCGCGCAGGCGAAGAAGATCGTGTTGACGGATCCCGACGTCGGCGCGCGATCGATTCTCGTGGTCGCCGGCGAAGGATGGCATCGCGGCGTGATCGGAATCGTGGCCTCGAAGCTGATGGACGCGTTCCACCGTCCGGCGATCGTCCTGTCGATCGAAGACGGCATCGCGCAGGGGTCGTGCCGCAGTTTCTCCAGGTTCGACATGCTCGGCGCGCTCGAGCGCTGCGCGCACCTGCTGACCCGTTTCGGTGGGCATAAGCAGGCGGCGGGGCTGACGCTCGACGCGTCGCGCATCCGCGAACTGCGCCTCGCCGTGAACGACGTCGCAGACGAGACACTGGGCCCGGACGACCTGATGCCGCGCCTGCGCGTGGATGGTGGTCTGGCGTTCCGCGACATTACCGGCGGGGTCGCCGCCGGCATCCTGTCGCTCGCGCCGTTCGGCGCCGGCAACCCGCGCCCGGTGTTCGCCGCGCGCGGCGTCGAGATCGTCGACGGTCCGCGGAAGCTGAAAGAGCGGCACCTGAAGATGTCGCTCAAGCAGGACGGTCGCATCTTTCGCGCCGTCGCGTGGCGCGCGGCCGAGCGCCACGAGTTTCTCACCGGGCACAAGGCGGCCCTGGACGTCGCGTTCTCGCTCGAACAGAACCATTACAATGGAAACACGTACGTCGAACTCACCTTGGCTGATCTTAAGAAAACTGAGGATCTGAGGATTTGAGGATCTGAGGATCTGAAGCTGCATATGCGTTGGCAACGAAGCGCCCGCCTGGTCCTTGCCGTCTTCGGCGTAGTGTTTGCGATGTTCGTCGCGCGCCAGCTGCGGCACCGCGATCCGCCGGTAGCCATGGCGCCCGTCCTCCGCACCGACCCGCGCGCCATCGTCGAAAGCCACGGCGGAAGTTCGTCCCGTATCGACGGCGCCCGTCAGGTTGCGAACCTCGCCTACAAACATCAGTACCTGTACGACGACGGCACGAGCCGGCTCGAGGGCGTGACGATCAACAGCCAGGAGCGCAACAGCGACCGCACGTTTACCATCACGGCGAAGAACGGCCTTCAGGGCAAGGGCGACACGAGCTTCGACCTCGACGGCGCCGTGCGGATGGAAGGCTCCGACGGGATGCTCGTGCTGACCGAGCACGCCACGTACACGGCCTCAAACGGCGTCATCCGGGCGCCGGGCCCCGTCGAGTACACGCGCGGGCGCGTGCGGGCCACGGGTATTGGCATGACCTGGGACCAGAACGCCGACGTGCTGACGATCCTGGATCAGGCAGTCGTGCACGTCGGAGCGGACCACCCTGGCGATGGCAGTTCGGACGTCACCTCAGGCGCGGCCGTGTTCGCGCGCAAGGAGAAATTCCTTCGCTTCGAGCGGACCGTGAAGATTCGCCGGGACGGACAGAACATCGAGGCCGAGTCCGCGGTCATATACCTCAGCCCGGACGAGAAGCGAATCGAGACCGTGGAACTGCACGAGCGCGCGCAGATCACTTCGTCGAAAGTCGCCGCAGGTGGCCTGCAGGCGATGAGCGGCGGCCAGATGAACCTGAAATACGCCGCGGACGGCGAGTCGCTCGAGCACGCTCTCGTCGCCGGCGACGCGAAGATCCAGATCGCCGGGGAACCCGGCAAGCAGGGACGCGAGATCGTGGCAAGCACGATCGACATCGCGTTCGCGCCGGACGGCTCCACGCCAATCGCCCTGCTGGGCCGTGAAGCGGTCCAGCTGACGTTTCCACCCGAGGCCGGCGCGGCCGGGCGCATTATCCGCGCGGCAACGCTGGACTCCAAGGGTGAGGCTGGAAAAGGGCTGACCCGCGCCTCGTTTGGCGGCAACGTGCAGTATCGCGAGCGTGGCGGCGACATCGACCGGTCCGTGAACTCCGGCACGCTCGACGTCGGCCTGAAGCCGGGCATGAGCGCGATAGACGATGCGCGCTTCGCGCACGCGGTGCGCTTCGAGGAAGGCAAGATGGCGGCGCTGTCCGCCGCGGCGCACTATGACATCGACAAGGGGACGCTCGCGTTGTCGGGCACCGAGCCCGGCGCCGTCGTCCCGCACGTCGTCAACGAGCAGATTCAGGTGGATGCAGTCACCGTCGACGTCACACTGGCTGGACCGAAGCTCAAGGCGACGGGAAACGTGCGGAGCATGTTGAAGCCGCCGTCGACCGGCGCGAAACCCGGTGAGCAGGCCAACGACGTCAAGATGCCGACGATGCTGAAGCAGGACCAGCCCGTCAATGTTCTCGGTGAAAAACTGGACTACGACGGCGCCTCATCGAAGGGTATCTACACCGGGGCCGCGCGTCTGTTCCAGGGCGAGACGACGATCAAGGGCGAGTCGATCGTCATCGACAACAAGGCCGGGAATCTCGGCGCCACGGGAGGCGTGACGACGACGACCGTCCTCGATCAGGTGGGGAAGGACAAGAAGAAAGAGCGCGTCCACTCCATCGCGAAGGCCAACGACTTCAAGTACGACGACGCCGCGCGGCGGATGACGTACACCAAGGAGGCCCACATGAGCGGGCCCGAGGGCGATATGACGGCGGATCGCATCGAGCTCTTTCTGAAGCCATCTGGTGACGAGCTCGACCGCGCCGAGGCATACACGAACGTGGTGTTGCGCGAGCAGAACCGCGAGACGAAGGGCAGCAAGCTGATTTATACGACCGAGAACGAGACCTACGTTGTGACGGGCGCACCCGTCAAGATCATCGACCCGTGTCAGCGTGAGACGATTGGCCGGACGTTGACCTTCAACAAAGGCACCGATAGTATCGTCGTCGACGGCAACTCGCAGCTCCGCACGCAGACCAAGGGCGGCAACGGCAACTGTACGAGTTGAGATGACTCGGAGCCCTCAGCCCTAACCCATGGCCACGCTTCGCACCCACAACCTCACAAAATCCTACGGCGGCCGCACGGTCGTGCGCGGCATCAACCTCGACGTCTCGTCGGGTGAGATCGTCGGGCTTCTCGGGCCCAACGGCGCAGGCAAGACCACCACGTTCTACATGACCGTGGGGCTGACGCCGCCGGATTCCGGGACGGTGGAGCTCGATGGCCAGGACGTGACCGACGACCCGATGTACATCCGCGCGCGCAAGGGCATCGGCTACCTGCCGCAGGAAGCGTCGATTTTTCGCGGCCTGACGGTTGAACAGAACCTGCTCGCGATCCTGGAGACGATGGGGCTGGATGGTGCGACGCGGCGGGCGCGATTGCGGGAGCTGCTCGCGGAGTTGAACCTCACGCCGCTGGCCAACTCGCCGGCGCACACGTTGTCTGGCGGCGAGCGCCGGCGCGCCGAGATCACGCGCGCCCTCGTCATCTCACCGAAGTTCATCCTGCTCGACGAGCCGTTCGCCGGCATCGATCCGATCGCGGTCTCGGACATTCAGAAAATCATCTTCCATTTGAAGGAACGCGGCATCGGCGTGCTGATCACGGACCACAACGTGCGCGAGACGCTGCGGATCACGGACCGCGCGTACATCGTGCATGGTGGCGTGATCTTCAAGAGCGGAACGCCGGACAGTCTCGCCGCGGACGAGGAGGTTCGCAGGATTTACCTGGGGACCGAGTTCCGATTGGACTAGAATAGGCCTCAGAATTGCATGCGACCGATAACGACACGGCCTAGCTGACGCGCTCTATGGGCATTCAGCAAAAACTCCACACCAAACTCGTCCAGAAGCTCATTCTGACGCCGTCGCTCCAGCAGGCTATCAAGCTGCTGCCGATGTCGACGCTTGAGCTGTCAGACCTCCTGAACCAGGAGATGGTCGAGAACCCGATGCTGGAGGAAGTGCCCACCGAGGACCTGCAGCCAGCGGAAGCCGTCCAGGCGCAGGAAAAGGCGGAGATCGACCAGCAGCCAAACAAGACCGACACCTGGGACGATCAGGATTACGAGTATTTCTTCGGTGAATACCTCGACGACGGCTACCGCCCGAAGGCGCCGCAGGAAGTGAAGGAGCTGCCGCCGATCGAGAACACGCTCTCGACGGCGACGTCGCTCTCGGACCACCTGATGTGGCAGCTATCGATGCAAACCGAGGACTCCTCGCTGCGCGATATCGGCTCGGCCATCATTGGCAACCTGAACGACGACGGGTATCTCGTGGCATCGTTCGATGAACTCAGCGCCATGGGTCCCTGGCCAGTGGGCGACGTCGAGCGCGCGCTCAAGGTCATCCAGAGTTTTGATCCGACTGGCGTGGCCGCGCGCGACTTGCAGGAGTGCCTGCTCCTGCAACTGCATCACCTCGGACTCGAGGGCACGCCGACCGAGAAGGTTGTCACCGAGCACCTGCGTCTGTTGCAGAACCATCAGGCGCCGGAGATCGCGCGCAAGCTCGGGATGACCATCGACGAGCTGAAGGAGCACATCGAGGTCATCCGGCACCTGGATCCCAAGCCGGGCAGCCGCTTCAATCCGACGCAGTCGCAGTACGTCATCCCCGACGTCTACATCATGAAGGTCGAGGACGAATACGTCTGCGTTCTGAACGACGAGGGCTTGCCGCAGATGCGCATCAGCCCGGTGTACCGTCGTCTGCTCGACAAGAGCGCGTCGGACAATACCGACGAGACGCGCGCCTACGTGAAAGACAAGTTTCGATCGGCCCTGTGGCTGATCAAGTCGGTCGAGCAGCGCCAGAAGACGATCTTCAAGGTCGCCAAGAGCATCATTAATTTCCAGAAGGACTTCCTCGATCACGGCATCGAGCATCTGCGGCCGCTGGTGCTGCGCGACGTGGCCAACGACATCGGCATGCACGAGTCGACGGTCAGCCGCGTGGTGACGAACAAGTACATGCACACGCCGCAGGGCGTATTCGAGATGAAGTACTTCTTCCACAGCGGCATCAGCAGCTCGTACGGCGAGAGCGTGTCGTCGGTCACGATCAAGCAGCGGATCCGGAAGATCATCGAGAACGAGGATCCGCGGCGTCCGCTGAGTGATTCGAAGATCGTCAGCATCCTCCAGCGGGAAGGGCTCGTCCTCGCGCGCCGCACGATCGCGAAGTACCGCGAGGAGCTGAAGATCTCGACGTCCAACCAGCGTAAAGTGCTCTACTGAGTCGGTAAGTCCGGGCGTCATGTCCCTTCCCCCAGGCGTCACCGTTCGCGCGCTGCTCGACAGCCATCCGGAGGCCTTCGGCCTGCCGCTCGAACTGCTGGCCGGTGCAGACGGCCTCGACCGCATCATCGCGAGTCCCTACATCCAGAAGACTGGTCTTGCGCTGGCCGGATTCCACGAGTACCTGAAGCCTGGACGCGTCCTGATCTTCGGGGAGAGCGAAGTGCGCTACCTCGAAAGTCTGGAGTCTGCAGGGCGCATCACGTCCCTCCGCCTCGCGCTGACCCTCGATTTCCCCTGCATCCTCATCACCGGTGGTTTCACGCCGCCGCCAGAGCTGGTTGTGGAAGCCGAACGGGCGCGGCTTCCCTTGCTCAGGACGGCGATCGCCACACCGACCGCGATCGCCAAGCTCGGATCGATCCTCGAGGACTCGCTCGCGGAACGCACGATGATGCACGCGGTGCTGATGGACATCCTCGGCCTGGGCGTGCTGATCGCCGGCGAGAGCGGCATCGGCAAGAGCGAGTGCGCGCTCGACCTCATCGTCCGTGGCCATCGCCTGGTGGCGGACGACACGGTGGAGATGCGGCGGCGTCAGGAAACGATTCTGATCGGCGCGTGTCCGGAATTGACCCGTCACCACATGGAGCTGCGCGGCCTTGGCGTCATCAACATCAAGGAGCTGTTCGGGATTGCCTCGACGCGGTCGTCGAAGCGCGTGGAACTGATGGTGCACCTTGAACGCTGGGACTCGGCGCGCGAGTACGAACGACTGGGCCTGGACGACGAGTTCTTCGAAATCCTTGGGCTGCGCGTGCCTCTGATCCGCATGCCGGTGGCGCCGGGGCGCAACATCGCGATCCTCGTCGAGGTCGCGGCGCGCAATCAGCTGCTGCGCCAGCGGGGGCATCACTCGGCGCGGGCATTCGCCGACAGGCTCGAGGCGTCGCTGCGCGAACAGGCGGCGCCGTCGCCAGACGAGGAAGACGAAGACATCGAATCCGGAGGGGCGCGGTGACAGGGAGGAAGAGAAAGAGCTTAGGGCGTAGGGCTCCGGGCTCAACGAAGGGCTCGGCGACGGGCGCGAAGCTCAAAGCGAAGGGCTCTGCCTCGGTGCGGGGCGGGGCGCCGTTCATTGTGCTGACGGGATTGTCGGGCTCCGGCAAGTCTCAGGCGATCCGCGCGCTCGAGGATCTCGGATACTTCTGCGTCGACAACCTGCCGACGACGTTGATCCCGACGCTGGCGAAGTTGTCGCTGCGCGCCGGCGGTGACATCGAAAAAGTGGCGATCGTGGTCGACGTGCGCGAAGGCGAGTTCCTGTCGTCGTTTCCGAAGATCTTCCGGCAGCTCCGGAAGATGCCGCGGCTCAACCCGATTCTGATCTTCCTCGAGGCCAGCCACGCGGCGCTGGTCCGGCGGTTCAGCGAAACGCGCCGGCCGCACCCCCTGGCTCCAGACCGTTCGGTCACCGAAGGCATCCGCGACGAACGCACGCGCCTGAACGTCATTCGCGACATGGCTGACGAGATCGTCGACACGTCGGACATGACGGTCCATGAACTGCGCCACTTCTTCATGGGCCTGTCGCGGGATCGCTCCAGCGCGCGGCTCGTGATCACGTTGCTCAGTTTCGGCTTCAAGCATGGCGTGCCGGTCGATGCCGATCTGATGTTCGATGTGCGCTGCCTGCCGAACCCGTACTTCGTCCCGACATTGCGTCGGCGCACCGGGCGCGATAAGGCGGTCGTCGAGTTTCTCGAGCGCGACCCCGCAACGCGCGAGTTCATGAACCGGCTCGAGGCCTATCTGCGGTTCGTCATCCCGTTCTACATCGCGGAAGGAAAGAGCTACCTGACGATCGCCATTGGATGCACCGGCGGCCGGCACCGCTCGGTGATGATCGCCGAACGCCTGCGCCGCGGGCTCGGCGATCTCAGCGTCGCCAGACTCCGCGTGCGTCATCGGGACCTGGCTCACGCATGACCGTCACCTGCCCGGCCCACCTGACCTACCGGTCCCACCCGCCCTCGCAGAGGCACACGTGATTGGGGTCGTCGTCGTCACGCACGGGCAGCTCGCGACCGAACTCGTGAACGCCGCCGAGATGATCGTCGGTGATCTGCCGCAGTTCACCGCGGTCTCGATCGGCTGGCACGACGATGTGAACGACGCGCGCGAGGACATCGCGCAGGCCGTCGAGCGTGTTCGCGGCGAAGAAGGCGTGCTGCTGCTCACCGACATGTTCGGCGGCACACCGTCCAACCTCGGGATGACGTTCCTCGAAACGGACCACCTCGAGGTGATCACCGGTGTGAACCTCCCGATGCTGATCAAGCTGGCCAGCCTCAGGCGGTCCTCCGACCTGCTCGCCGTCGCCAAGGAAATGCGCGATCACGGGCGCAGCGCGATTTGGGTCGCCTCGGATTTGCTGCGTGGCGAGAAAAGCACCGCGTGACGTCGCAGACCGTCACCGTCGTCAATCAGCTCGGCATGCATGCGCGTGCGGCCGCAAAGTTCGTCCATCTGGCGACGCGTTACAACGCGCGCGTGAAGGTGTCGCGAGACCGGCGCGAGATGGACGGCAAGAGCATCATGGGAATCCTCCTGCTCGCCGCGGCGCGCGGGTCAGTCATCACCATTTCCGCCGAGGGCAGCGACGAACACGACGCGGTCGCGGCGCTGGCGGCGCTGGTGCAATCAGGGTTCGGTGAGGACGTATGCAGCGTCTGAAGGGCATCGGCGTTTCGCCGGGAGTGGTGGCGGGCCGGGCCGTCGTGCTGATTCAGCGCGCGCACGTGCTGCGCTACCAGATTCCGCCCGCTCGCGTCGATCACGAACTGCAGCGGCTGGACGACAGCCGCGGCCGCTCGCGCGAACAACTGGTCGAGATCCAGGCGCAGCTCTCGGAGCGACGCCCGGAGCTGTCATCGATGTTCGATGCGCAGTTACTGATGCTGGACGACCCGATGCTCCTGCCGCGCGCCGCCGAAATCGTGCGCGAGCAGCGGGTGAACGCCGAGTGGGCCGTGCAGCAGGTGTTTCACGAGTTCAGCGCGGTGTTCGACGAGGTGGCCGATCCATACCTGCGCGAACGCAAAGGCGACGTCGGGGATCTTGTCGGCCGCCTGCGGATGAACCTGCGCCAGGGCGTCTCGACGCCACGGGATCTGCTGCGCGAGCTGGACGAGGCGTCCGTGTTGATCGCGGACGAGCTGACGCCGTCCATCGCCGCACAGGTGGACTGGACCAAAGTTCGCGGTTTTGCCACAGACGCAGGCAGCCGGACATACCACACGGCGATCCTGGCGCGGTCGCTCGACGTTCCTGCAGTCGTTGGCCTGCATAACGCGAGCGAGTTGGTGCAGGCAGGACAGTTGGTGGTGATCGACGGCACCGCCAGCGAGGTCATCCTCGATCCCACGGCAGAGGAGCTGGGGCGCGCTGCCCACCACGCCGACGACCACCGTCCCGCGGCGTCGGTCGAGGCGCAGCGGCGGCCCGCGTCGACGGCGGACGGCGTTCCGATTCGGCTCGACGCGAACATCGAATTCCCGGACGATCTCGCGGCCGCGCGGTATGCCGGGGCTGAAGGCATCGGCCTCTACCGCTCGGAGTTCCTGGTGACCAGCGGCGTCGAGGAGATCCGCGACGAGGATCGGCAGTACGAAATCTATCGCGGCATGCTCGAGGGAATGGCGCCGGGAAGCGTCACGGTTCGCACCTTCGACGTGGACGAGGAGCAGCTGGCGTCGCGGCTGTCGCCGCACGCGTGTGCGGCCGGCTGGGGGCCGGACGAGGCGCGCGCGAGTCGCCAGGGTCTGCGTGGTTTGCGCCTCAGCCTGACGCGGCCGGAGCTGTTCCGCATCCAGCTGCGCGCGCTGCTGCGCGCGGCGCGCCACGGGAGCCTGCGCATCCTGTTTCCGTTTGTGTCGAGCGTGGAGCAGGTCCGCGAAGCGCGCGCGATGATCGTCGCGGCAACGGCCGACCTCACCCGACGGGGCGAGCAGGCGCCACACGTGCCGGTCGGCGTGATGATCGAGATTCCGGCGGCGGCCTACTCGGCGGATCTGCTGGCGCGCGAGGTTGACTTCTTCACGATTGGCACCAACGACCTGATTCAGTATTGTCTCGCAGTGGATCGCGCGGATGAACGCGTGTCGCAGCTGTACCAACCGCTGCACCCGGCGATTCTGCGCATAATTCTGATGGTTCGGCGAGCGGCGTCGCGGCAGCGGATTCCGGTCTCGCTCTGCGGGGAGATGGCGTCAGACCCTGCGCTGCTGCCCCTGTTGGTCGGGCTGGGATTGACGGAGTTCAGCATGACGCCTGGCGCCATTCCGGTCGCCAAACAGGTACTGGCGGAGTTACGAAGCGACGAACTGCGCGCGCTGGCGCGTCGGATCCTGAAGCTTGCCACCATCGACGAGATCGAACGCGCGCTGTTGGCCGCTCTCGGCCGGCTGACGCTAGTCAAGGGAGTCACATCGTGAGCGATGAAATCACACGCGTGGAGAAGCCGTGGGGATACGAACTCCACTGGGCGAAGACCGAGCGGTATGTGGGGAAGCTGATTCACGTGAACGCCGGCCACGCGCTGAGCCTGCAGTATCACAACCTCAAGGACGAGACGATCTACCTGCACGCCGGCAAGCTGCTCTTCGAGATCGAAGTGAACGGCCAGTTACAGAAGCGGGAGATGCTGCCGGGAGAGCGCATGCACATCACGCCGAAGACCGTGCACCGGATGACTGCGATCGAAGACAGCGACATCTTCGAAGTCTCGACTCCCGAGTTACATGACGTCGTCCGCCTGGAAGATCGGTACGGACGGGAAGACAAGAAAACTTAGAACTGAGAAGTTAGAACTGAGAACTCAAACCCCGCTTGGTTCTAAGTTCTCAGTTTTCAGTTCTGAGTTCCGTTCGCTAGAACGGTATATCGTCGTCGGTGAGCGGTTGCTCGGGAACGTCGCTGTGCGAGGAGCCCTGGCTGCCGCCCGTGCTCTCTTCGCCGCCGGAGCGCGACATTCCGCCGCCGCTGCTGCGTTGGCCGCCGCCACCACCTCCGCCGCCGCCGAGCAGAACAATCTTGTCGCCTTTAATCTCGGTGGTGTAGCGCTTGTTGCCGTCCTTGTCGTTCCACTGACGCGTCTCGAGACGGCCCTCGACGTAGACCTGCTTACCCTTCGTCAGATACTCGGTGAGCGATTCCGCCACCTTGCCCCAGAAGACCACGCGGTGCCACTCAGTTTTTTCCTGTTTGCCGCCGGCCTTGTCGTTCCACACCTCGGTCGTCGCCATGTTGAGCGTCGCCACAGCGGCGCCGCCCGGCGTGTAACGCAACTCCGCATCGCGTCCGAGATTGCCGACCAGAATAACTTTATTTACGCTTCCCATAGGGCGTCGATTCTACTCTATTACGGGCGTTTGATTTGCTCGAGGCGCTGCTTCGCGAGGCGGCCGGCGTCGGTGTCCGGGAACGTCTTGACCGCGTACTCCCATGCCTCGCGCGCGCCGTTCAGATTGCGCAGGTTCTGCAACGCGAGACCTTTCTTGTAGTACGCGTCGGGTATCGTGTTCCCGTTCGGGTAGTTGCGGATCGCGAGGTCGCACGCCTCCACCGCTTTCTCGTTCTTGCCGTCCTGCAGATACGCGCTGCAGATATAGACCTGCGCATCGTCGGCCTGTTCGGACTTCGGGTAGCTCTTGATGTAGTCGGCGAGGCCGAGGATGGCCAAGTCGTACTGGCCGGCGTAATAGTCGCTGAGCGCCGAGTCGAAGACCTTCGTCGGCGACTGGCCGACGGCCGGCGCCGGCGCACCGGATGATGGCGCCGCGCCGGCCGCAGGCGACCCTGCCGACTGCGGCGACGCATCGTTGGTCATCGACGGCCTCGACCCTATCTGCTGAACCGACTGACGCAGCGAGTCCACTTCCTGCGTCAGCGACCCGATGCGCACGTTGTTGTCGTCGAGCTTTTCGCGGATGACGCGCACGTCGTTGGTCAGGTTGTCGATGACCAGTTTCTGATCGGCGAAGGCCTTCCGCGTGGTTTCAGCCTGCTGATCGAGGCGGGTGTTGACCGCCTTGAGCGTTTCGGTGACCGAGCCAATCAAATTCTGCAGGAGCTGCGATTGCTCCTGCAGCATGCGAAGGTCGGCCATCATCTGCTGATGTTCTTTGTTGGCGGCGGACGCGGGCGACGCGGTCGCCAGGACCAACACGCCGAGCAGGGCAGCGAGCGCTCTCAGTTTCATAGACTCACTTCGCGGTGATGACGAAATGCGCGCGGCGGTTCTTCGAGAACGCCGCGTCGTCATGGCCAGGATCGAAGGGGAATTCCTTCCCGTAGCTGACGGTCCGCAGGCGATCCGCGGAAATACCCAGCGAGACGAGATACGCGCGCGCGGCGATCGCGCGACGCTCACCCAACGCCAGATTGTACTCGGCTGTCCCGCGCTCGTCGCAATGACCTTCGACCGTCACGGCCCAGCTGGGGTAGCGCTTGAGAAGCGCGGCGTCCTCGTCCAGGGCCTTTTGGTTCGCGGCGCTCAAGTCGCTGCTGTCCAACTCGTAGAACACCGGCTTCAGCGGCGAGTTCTTGTTCAAGTCGTCAAGGGACGCCGACGAAATCGCATCATCGCGGACCGGCTCCGGCGGAACCATGGTCGGTTCGCGGACCGGCTCCGGCGGCGCAGGCGGGCGCGGCGGCGTTGGCGTATTGGTGGCAGGCGGTGGTGGAGCCGGTCGCGCGACCGGGGGGTTCTTCTTGGCGCACGCCGCCGCCGTCATCATCGCCATGACGGCGATCAGCATCGTGGTTGATCGGGCCGCTTTCATCGTCGATTCTCCAGTCATTTGGACCAGTCGGGTTTTTCGTTGTTGCCGGCCTTCGTAATCTGCCGCACGTTCTTGCCGTCCCGGGCCATCGTGAAGACCTGGGTCTTGCCCGAGCGTGTTGACGTGAACACGAGGTGTCGACCGTTGGGAGAAAACGCGGGGCTTTCGTTCGTGCCCTCGCCGAAGGTGAGCGCTTTCGTGGCGCCCGTCGAGAGGTCAAGCACTTTGATGTCGAATCCTGGCCCGCTGCGCGACGCGAACGCGATCTCGTTGAATGGCGCCGGCGACCACGTCGGCCGGTCGGCGTACGACTCCGACGTCTTCTTCGACAGGTTCAGCCCGTCCACGCCGACGACGTAGATCTGCGGCGGGCCGCTGCGGTCGGAGGTGAACGCGATCTGCGTGCCCGACGGATTCCAGGTCGGCGTGATGTCGATGCTCGGGTTGTTGGTGATCCGCCGCAGACCCGATCCGTCGCGGTTCACGATGTAGATCTCGGGGTTGCCATCGCGGGTCGAGCTGAACGCGAGCTTCGTGCCGTCCGGCGACCAGGCAGGCAGCCAGTTCTCGCCGACCTTATCCCCCTTGGTCACTTCGTCCAGCGTGCCCTGAAAGATGTTCGAGATGAAGAGGTGCGCGCCGCCTCGTCGATACGACGTGTACGCAATCGACCGGCTGTCCGGCGACCAGCGCGGCGCGATGTTCAGCGTCTGACCGACCGTCACGCGCTTCTGATTCTCGCCGTCGTAGTCGGAGATGTAGATCTCCTTGATGCTGCGGTTCTGGACGGTGCCCTTCATCTTCTCGCCGTCGCGGTCCGAGTCAAACGTCAGCTTCGATTGCGCGACGCCGTTCAACGCACGCTGCGACTTGTGCAGCTCGTCGGACATCTTGTGCGCGAACAGGCGGGCATTGGACCCATCGTAGCCGCGCGCGAACGCCGACTGACGCGTCCGCACGTTGAACAACCGCAGTTCCACGCGAAACCCGCTGTTCACCTTCTGGACGGTGCCGACGATGAGGCCATCGGCGTTCAGCTCGCGCCAGCGGTCGAACGGCACGTCGGCGAACGACGTCGCTTTGGGAATCGAGGTGTAGACGTCGCGCGGGATGAACGCGAACTCGCGCTCGAAATTCAGGTCATCCCACAGCACCTGGCCGATCGTCTTTGCCGTCGCGACGGTTTCGGCGTCAGGCGACAGCGCAATGAAGTCCGGTACCGCGAGGCGCGGCGCCTGACCGCCTTCGCCACTGATCGTCGTCGAGAGTTCGGTCGGCTGCTGCGATGCCGGCGGTGGCGTCGGTTGCTGCGCGTGCGGCCACGCGGCCAGCAGGGCGATCGCGAGCGCTCCGGGGATGAGGAATTTGGTCATTGGTATTGGAAGTTCAAGTGCACGGTCAGCGTCGGATTGGGGAATTGATCGGGCAGCGGTGGCAGCGTCCTGGTGCCCAGGACGGCCCGCAGCGCAGCCGTATCAAGTGTGGTGGTACCGCTCTGTCGTTCGATCGCGGCGTCCACGATGGAACCGTCGCGTTTGATGGTGAACTTCACCAGGGTTTGTCCCGCTGACCCCTGATTCTGATTCCACGCTGACCGGATGCGCACCACCATGGTCGCCACGTACTCGGGACAGCAGAACTCGCCGGTGATGTCGAGTGACGATCCTGAGCCCGCGCCGCCGCCGGTCGAGAGGCCGAAGCCCTGTCCTCGCTGTCCGGTGTCGGCGATCGCGCTGCCGAATGCCGCCTCTTTACCCTTCGTTGGCGTTCGTCCCCGCGCTTCGTCGGGCGCCTGTTTGACGGATGGAGCAGCCGCAGTCACTTTCTTGAGAGGTTTCGCGTTCGGCGCCGGCATTGTCATCTCCGGTGTTTTCGCCGCAGGTGGACGAACGGCCTCACGCTTCGGCGCTTCTTCGGGCGGCGTCGCCACCTGCACCGGACGCCCGCCCATCGTCGTCATGCCGCCGTTCTCGGGGCCGACGCTGCCACCGAGCGAGATCGTCATGATCGTCTTGGGGACATCGTTCGCATGCGTCAGCAGGCCGCCGCGCGAGACGATGACCGCCGCACCCATGCTGAGATGCACCGCGAGCGACAGCGTGATCATGCGCTGCAGCCCGGCGGGCGAGTGCATCCGATCACGCAGCACGTCGCTGACCTCCATCAGCGATCGCTCGGCATCCTGGCCACCATGCCGATGTTCTGGACGCCGGCCCCTTTCAACGCGTCGATCACGTTCATC
>JAYVMG010000621.1:0-15617 GCA_043759095.1 Acidobacteriota bacterium
AACAGGCCCCAGCCGACAAACAGCACCAGCATCAGCCAGTGCACGAGCACCGTCATCTGATCAAGTTCGGCGGCGTGGGTCGAAGCCTGAATCGGTAACCCGAGGAAACTCTGCATTTAGGCGGTCCCTTCCTGCTCGGCGACGCGCTTGGCGCGCCGATTCAGGTAAATGAAAAATGTCGCGAAGGCGCCAATCATGCCGGCGACGACGACGAGCATCGCGATGATGCCCATGTTCGTGGCGATCGCCAGCGGCGAATCACCGTTGCCGAAGCACACCGGACACGCCAGCGCAGCGCGCGGCGCAGCGAGCAGACCAAGAGTGACAAGAATTTTACGCATATCGTTTCGCTCGGCTAAAGCCTTCGCGCTACAGCTGTCTGGTCTTTCTTTGGAACGCCGCGCCGTACGCAATCAACCCGCAGCCCACCGCCAGCGACGCCACCGCGGTGAGCGCGTAGCCGACGGCGTGCGCCGCCTGAAACTGCTGTCCCGCCCAGCCCGCAACGAACACGGCCAGCACGACCGAGACGCCGATGAACACCATGTGGAACATGCGGAGCGACATCAGTGCCCCGCGTGCTCCGCTGCCGGCGCCGCCACATGAATCGGCGTGCCGATGTGGTCCATCATCGTGAAGATCGGCACCGTCATCAGAACCGCAAAGCCGATGACCGTCAGGATCAGCGCGCCGTAAATCCACTTCCGCTCGTGGCTCAGGTGCATGAAGATGCTCGCCACCATCGAGCCCTTCATCGTCGCGATGATGAGGGCGACCGTGATCGCCATCGGCACCGCGAGGTGCACCTGGTTGACCGCGACCGTGATCCCGGTGAACACGAACAGCGCCGCGCCGACCATCCAGTACGTGCGAATCGTTTTCTTGATTGCTTCCTGATCAGAACTCATGCAGCCCCCTAGAGCAGATACAGAACCGGGAACAGGAAGATCCACACCAGGTCGACGAAGTGCCAGTAGAGACCGGTGTATTCGATGCGGTTTGTGAACTGCTCGGGATTCTTCTTGTAGAGCTTCGCGCCCGGTCCGAGGAAATACAGCATCACCACGATCCCGCCGAGGATGTGGATGCCGTGCAGACCGGTCAGCGTGAAGTAGATCGCCAGAAACGTGCTCTTGTCCGGCAACTCACCGTGCGCCCAGTGCGCCGCGTACTCGAAATACTTGTTGATCAGGAAGAGCACCGACAACCCGACCGTCGCGGCCAGGTACATCTTGTGTTTGCCCCACTGCCCAAGCTTCAGCGACGCCCACGCCATCACCATCGTCACCGACGAGGCGATCAGGATGAACGTGTTCGCCATGCCGAGCCACACGTTCAACTCGCCGTGCGGCCATTCCGGCGCGCCCATCCGCAGGATGATGTAGGTCGAGAACAGCGCGCCGAACAGCATCACTTCCGACGCCAGGAACAACCAGATCCCCAGCTTGCCGTTCGTAAGTCCTGTGTCCGGCCGCTCTTCGACGATGTACGGAATTTCCATGCTCATGGGCTAGGCCTTCTCCTCGAAGCTCGGCGAGAAGTCCTTTGCCGCGCCAGGGACGCTGTATTCGTACGGTCCGCGGTAGACGATCGGCTCGGTGAGGAAGTTACCGTGCCCGGGCGGCGACGGCGCCGCCCACTCGAGGGTCGTGGCCTGCCACGGGTTTCGATCGCACGGCTTGCCCCACTTGATGCTGCTGAAGAAGTTGATGATGAACGGAATCTGGAAGAGCCCGAGCGTCCACGCCGCCATGCCGATGATCACGTTGTACTTCAACAATTCCTTGTTGTGCGCGTATTGCATGCCGCCGTCATACATGCGGCGGTTCATGCCGCCCAGACCCTGGATGAACATCGGGAAGAACACGACGTTGATGCAGACGAACGACCCCCAGAAATGAATCGCACCCAGCGTCTCGTTCATCTTCTTGCCGGTCGCTTTGGGGAACCAGTAATAGATGCCCGCAAACAGCGCGAAGATCGTCCCGGGCGCCACTACGTAGTGGAAGTGACCGATGACGTAATACGTGTCGTGCAGGTGAATGTCCGACGGCGCGAGACCGAGCGGCAGGCCGGTGAGCCCGCCGATGCCGAACATCGGCAGGAATGCCAGCGCGAACAGCATCGGTGTCGTGAACCGAATCGAGGCGCCCCACAGCGACAGCAACAGCGCCGTGAGAATGACCACCGACGGCACCGAGATGATCATCGTCGTCGTCTGGAAGAACGCGCTCATCGTCGTGCCCATGCCGGTCATGAACATGTGATGCGCCCAGACGATGAACGACATGAAGCCGAGGAAGGACACCGAGTAGACCAGCGCTTTGTAGCCCCACAGCGGTTTGCGCGTGTTGTTCGCAATCACCTCGGCGACGATGCCCATCGCCGGAAGGATCAACACGTACACCTCAGGGTGCGCGAGGAACCAGAACAGGTGCTGCCAGAGCAGCGGGTTGCCGTTGCCCGCGATCAGCATCGGCTTGCCTGAGATCACGAGGCCGCTGGGCATGAAGAAGCTGGTGCCCGCGAGGCGATCCATCAGCTGCAGGACGCCGGCCGCTTCGAGCGGCGGGAACGCAAGCAGCAGCAGGAACGAGGTGACGAACTGCGCCCAGACGAAGAAGGGCAGCCGCATCCAGCTGAGGCCTTTGGCGCGCAGTTGCACGATCGTCACGATGAAGTTGACCGAACCCAGCAAGGACGACGTGATCAGGAAGATCATCCCGATCAGCCACATCGTCTGTCCGGGAGCGATGACCGCGAGCGGCGGATACGACGTCCAGCCAGACTGCGCCGCGCCGCCTTTCTGGAAGAAGCTCGCCAGCATCGTCACGCCGCCGATGAAGTACACCCAGTAGCTCATCATGTTGAGCTTGGGGAACGCCATGTCGGGCGCGCCGATCTGCAGCGGCATCACGAAATTGCCGAAGCCGCCGACTGCCAGAGGCACGACGCCCAGGAACACCATGATGGTGCCGTGCATCGCGCCCAGCTGGTTGTAGAACTCCGGGAGCATGATGCCCATCGGCGCGCGATCCTGCCCGAGCCACATCCCGATGAGTGGAATCGGCCGGCCCGGGTAGGCGAGCTGCCACCGCATGATCATCATCAGGGTGAAGCCGAACAGGAGAAACAGGAGGGCGGTGATCGTGTACTGGATCCCGATCACTTTGTGATCGACCGAGAACACGTATTTCCACCAGAACCCGAGTTCCTCGTGATGGGAATCGTCGTGCGCGTGAGCATGCGCGTGCTCGGCGCCCGGATGAAGGCCGGTTTTATCCATAAACGCTTGCGATTGTATGCAGAAGGCACAAGCGGCGCAAGATGGTGCCCCGACGTAAGATCGGTGGTATGACCCGCCTCGAAGGCTTTCGCGCGGCGGCCTGCGCCGGGCTCCTCGCCGCGATCGCCTCCCCGGCGCTCGGAAACCCCGAATCGCTGGCGCTCCGCACCAAGGCGGCCGCGTACACCTACAATCTCGAACACGACCTCGCGCAGGCGACGTTCCGGCAGGCCGTGGCCGCCGACCCGCAGGACGCCGGCGCGTACCGCGGTCTCGCCGGGTCGCTGTGGCTCAGCATCACGTTTCGCCGCGGCAACATGACGGTGGACGACTATCTCGGGCGGCCGAACAAGCCCAATAGCAACCCGCTCCCGAATCCGCCAGCTGAGACCGTCACTGGGTTCCACGACGCGATCGGGAAGGCCATCGCGCTGGCACGCGGCCGGATCGCGAAGAATCCCAAGGACGCCGACGCGCATTACCAGCTCGGCGCAGCAATCGGACTGCGCGCGTCCTATTCCGCGACCGTGGAAGGCAGCATCCTCGCGGCGTTTCGCGCCGCGCGGGAGGCGAATTCGGAAGAGGAAACGGCGCTCTCGATCCAGCCCCAGCGCAAGGACGCGGGCCTGATCGTCGGCACCTACCGCTACATCGTCGCAGCGCTGGCGCTGCCGTTGCGGATGGTGGCGTACGTCGCCGGGTTCGGCGGCGGCAAGGAGAAGGGCATCGCGCAGATCGAAGAAGCTGCGGCGTACGGCGGCGATAACCAGACCGAAGCGCGGTTTGCGCTGATTCTTCTCTATAACCGCGAGAAGCGGTACGACGATGCGCTGAAGCAGCTGGCGATCCTGCGCGAGCGGTACCCGCGCAATCGCCTCGTGTGGCTGGAGTCGGGATCAACCTGCCTGCGCGCGAAGCGCCCGGCCGACGCCGAACGATTCCTGACCGAGGGACTCACCCGCTTCGCGGACGATCCGCGGCCGCGAATGTTCGGCGAGGATGCATTGTGGCGCTACAAACGCGGCGCGACGCTCGCGGCGCTGGGACGCAGCGCGGACGCCGACGCGGATCTGCGAAAGGCGCTGGCGGTTGACGGGCGGAAATGGGTCCACGCGCGCTCGCATCTCGAACTCGGCAAGCTGGCGCTGAAGGCGGGCGACAAAGCCGCGGCGGCGCTGGAGTTCCAGGCGGCGATCCCGCTCGCGGAAAGCGACAATGACCCGTCCACGGCGGACGAGGCGCGGCGACTCTTGAAATAGGGCTTAGGGCTGGGAGCGCGAACGCGGGCAGGACAAAGTCCGTCTAGACAATATCATGAGCGAGAACAAGCGCACATGGATCTCGATCGTCATCGCCGCGGTGATCATCGTCGGCATCCTGGCGGTGTCGGCGGTTGGCGGCGCGGCGTATTTCATCTACCGCCACGTCCACACGCAGTTCACGCCGGCGGAGAACGCCGAGGAGCAGTTTGCGGCGGCGCGCGCGCGGTTTGCCGGACAGCAGCCGCTCATCGAGATCCGGAAGAACGACGAGGCGCTCCTGCACCGCGAAGTGATCCCGAAGACGATGCCCGCGACCAGGCTCGACACGCTGCGCGTCCTCGCCTACGACACGCACGCGGGCAAGATGGTGAACGTGTCGATTCCCATGTGGCTCCTCCGCATGGCGCCGTCGAACAAGTTTTCGTTTCTCAACGACAACGGGATCGACTTCGACTCCGACCGCGTGCACATCACGCTCGACGATGTCGAACGCCGCGGCCCAGGGCTGCTGCTGGATCAGGCCGACCGGCGCGGCTCGCAAGTGCTCGTTTGGACGGAATAGGCCGGACGAGGCCGGCCTACGGCCGGTAGGTCAGGTGGGTCGGGGTAGGTCAGGTGGGTCGCGTAGGTCAGGTGGGTCGGGGTAGGTCAGGTGGGTCGCGTGGGTCAGGTGGGTCGGGTAGGCCTGGTAGGGAACCTCAGTGACACGCGTTGAATAGACCTTCAGATCAATATTCGTTGGCGTACGAGAAACGTGAAACATGGCGACAATAACGACGAAGAAAGATCGCATTACGTACGCCGCCAAAGATCTTCTCGCGCAGCATAACGAGGGTTTGCGTTTCTCCGAGCTCGTGTCGCGTTTGCGGATCGCGTTTCCAGAGGATCCCCACGGAACGGTCACGGGAACGGTGTGGAACTTGGATACTCGTTTTCCTGACGAGATCTACAAGCCTTCACGCGGTCTCTTTCGCCTGACCACATTCCGACGTGAAAAGCCCGCTCGAGGTCGTCGTCGCTGAGATCAAACTCGACGGCGGGCAGCTCATCACCGCGTTCGGACAGGCTTGCGCGTACAAACTGTTCTCACATCGCTCCTATCTCGTCGTGCCACGCCAGGCACCACCGGAAGACATTGACCGACTGGACGCGCTCGGGCTGATTTTTGGTATCGGACTTATCCTGTACGACGCGACCAACCCAATTGATCCGTCGTTTCAGATCCGCGTGCGTGCGGCGAAGCACGAACCGGATATCTTCTATGTGAACCAGAACATCAAGATCATCGCGGACGATCTCAAGCTATAAGTCCGAGCCGCCCCCAAAAGTCGCGATCGACCGGGGAGCGCCACCCCAGTCACGTCCAGTCTCAGGATTAAGGAAACGTGTGGGTGAGCAGGCACACTACGCGAGTCGAATCGTGAAGTACGCCACCGCGAGGATTGTTCCAACGACCTTCGCGCCAAATTGAAAACGCTCCGATCGAATCAGACCCGCGAGGGGCGCGCCGACCTGTTTGATTTCCGCCTCGAGCTCACCTGCAACGACTTCCGAGAAGTATCCCAATCTCTGTGCAACGTGGATGCAGTAGCCGACTTCGGCGAGCGACGACTGCGAGATGTTCAAGAAATTCACACGTGCTCGACCCTGCGGCTTGGCAAATCCTTCAACGATATTCACCGGGACCGAGAACGCCGCTCGACGCAATTGCGAGCCCAGTTCGAACTTCTCGAAGCCCGGAAATGCTTGCAACGACAGCTGATGCAGCTTGATGAACAGGTCGTCCGCACGCTGCCAGGCGACGAGTGAGTGATGAGCGAGTGCCATTCCACACCTCCTCATCAATCAATCGCAATGCCACAGTTCAACAATTCCCCACCAGACCCACCAGACCTACCTGACCTGTCTTACCTACCCGACCTACTGGACCCACCCGACCCACCCGACCTATCCCGAGGACGCTCTGCCGTTTCTCGTCGGCATTTCCCTAGGAATCCGACAGCGCTCACTGTGGCATTCAATTTGAACTGTCATCCCAGCAGTGAGGGCGATGAACATGTCCAGGATATTTCCGGCACTACTGCTGACGGTTGGAGTGGCGTTTTCGGCGCCTGCGTGTGCGGGGCAAATCTATCGATTCGGTCCACCGCGCGAGGCGGTGTACGAGCGCGGCCTCGAGCGGCGCGCGTACGACATCGGCTTCCGCGAAGGCGTGGAGGAAGGACGGAACGACGCGCGGCGTGATCGCGATTTCTCGTATCAGCGCCACGACGAGTATCGCGACGCGGATCAGGGCTACCACCGCGGCGACGGCGATCGTGACTTCTACCGCCGCTCCTATCGCGAAGGATTCCAGGCGGGGTACTCAGGCGAATACAACCGCGTCGCCCGCGATCGACGCTACTAAGAACCAAGAGGTCACGTCGGTCGGGTGGGTCACGTGGGTCGGGTACGAGCCCGTTGGCTTACCCCACCGGACCCACCTGACTTACTTTACCCACCCGACGTACCTGACCTACCTGACCTCCCCGACCCACCCGCCCTACCTGGCCTACCCGCCCTCGTCAGAACGCGAGCATGTGCGTGTACTTGACGATCAGTCCGCGCCCCGTGTTGATCGGCGTGGGTTGATCGGTCAGGCGCTGCTCGTTGTAGACGATGAACAGATCGCTCAGCGGACGATGGATGAGATCGAAGCGGACGTTGGCGCTCAGTTGCTTGAGGTCGGTGTTGTACTGCAGCAGCGTGTCGAGGAAGCGTTGCGTGCTGAACGCGTAGCCGATGCGTGACGTGACCAGGTTGGTCACGAACGCGTGCATCGGAAACGGCAGGTCGATGTCGTTACGCTGCAGCGCCATGTCGAACGACAGGTGATACGACGGCCGCACGACCACGCCGAGCTTCGTTGACCGCTGCGTCCCGTTCCAGAACCCGCCCGTCGTCAGATCCAGGGAGAGCGACGCCATCTTGCTGTGGTTCGTTTCGACCAGCAACTGGTACTCCGTCCAGCCGTACTGCCCCACCTGAAACGACTGGTCCGGCCGGATCTTGAACGGCGCCACGATGCGTTCGAATCGCGGATTGATCGCGAACTCGACGATCCCGCCGTTTTCGAGAAATGCACTCATCGCGATGTGATTGGTGTGCGTCAGCTTCACGTTCGACTGATCGGTGTAGATGCTGTAGCGCGTGTGCGGGTGCAGCTCGCGGATGCCGTACTTGCGCAGCGCCTCCGGCCGCGGCCGAACGCCGAAATCGAGGAAGTGCTTGCGGATGCCGGTTCGCTTCACGAACCCGATGTCGTCGCGGAAGTTGTCGCCGACCGACAGCATCGAATACTGCGTGTGCAGGAAGTCGTCGTTCCAGACGATCGAGCCTTTGCCGGACATCTGTCCGCTGGCGACGCCGGGTGTCTCCGATTTGGCGAGAAATCCGTTGATGCTCAGCGCTCGCCGGAACCGGAAGTTCGCATCCGCGCCGTAGACGCGGTTGTAGTCGCCGCCGTTGGTCGACTGGCGCGAGAGAAAAATCGCGCCGACATCCGACGTTTTCAGCACATCGCGACGAGCGCGCAGCACGGTGTAGTTGTCACCCGGCGCGGCGCCCTCTGGATCCGTCTGGATGGTCATCAGGCCGACGCCGTACCCGCCCGCGCGGCCCGTCAGACGCGCGCCGGCATCAATCGGAATCGCTTCGCCGAGGCTGGTCAACCCGATCCGCCGGCTGAAGAACAGCAGCATCTCTTCTTCTGGCGCCGAGAAGCGGTTGTTCCCGAGCCGCGACTCGCGCGGGATGTCGCCGAAATAGAACGTGCCGGTGTTCTCGAGGAAGAATTCGCGTTTCTCCGGGTAGTAGAGGCTGAACTGCGTCAGGTTCACCTGCTGCTCGTCGGCTTCCGCCTGCGCGAAGTCGGGCTTGGCCGTGACGTCGAGGGTCAGTGACGGCGTGACGCCGTACTTCACGTCGAGGCCGGCGTGCGCACCCGAGGCGAATGACGCGCCGGCAACCGGACGAGTGGAGTCGGCGGCGATCCACGGCTTGATGCGCAGGTTGCGTCCCTGGCTCGCGTCGGACAAGCCGGTCAGCGTGCCGGCAAGGCCGGCGCGATACAGGTTGTAGACGCGCGGCACCGCCGACCAGTAGTCGATCTCGTTCTTGCGACGGATGCGGCGGCTGAAGTTCACGCCCCAGACGCGGTCCTCGCCGCGCTCGAAGCGCAGCGTCTTGAACGGAATCCGGATCTCGGCCGACCAACCGTTGGCGTCGCGCTTGGTGACGACGGTCCAGACCGCATCCCAGCTGGTGTTGACGTCGCGTCCTTCGTTGGCAATCTGCGTGTCGGACTTCGCGCCCGCGGCGTTGATCACGAACACGAACCCGTTGCGCCGGTCAGCGAACGTGTCGAGAATCACCTCAAAGGTGTCCTGCTCACCCGCCACAAAATCCTTCCGGATGTCGTTGACGATGATGCCAGCGGGATCGGTGTCGTGGCAGATGACGCCGATGTAGAGCGCGTCGCGATCGAACAGAAGTCGGACGTCGGTCCGCTCGGTGGCCGGCTGTCCCTCGTGCGGTTCAGCCTGAACAAAGTCAGACGCGGGTGTCGCCGTGCGCCAGGCGTCTTCGTCCAGCACGCCATCGAGCACAATCGGCACGCGCGTTTCCACAGCGCCGACGGTTCGCCGACCATCCGCGGACTGCAGCGGGAGATCAGCCGCGGAGACCAGCGCGCTGGACAGCAGACAGGAAATAAAAAGCCCCGGCCAACGGCCGAGGCTGTAACCAAGAGGATAAGTACGAGTCACGCTATGTGCAATGGTAGCGGTACGGGGAATCGAACCCCGATTTAATGGTTGAGAACCATCCGTCCTAACCGTTAGACGATACCGCCACTCGCCGTTACGAACCTCGCATTTTATCAAACTTGTATGATGGAGTCCATGTTCCGCTGGTTCATCGCCCTTCTGCTCCTGGTCGGCCTCGCCTGCGCGGGCGCGTATGTGGCCGCCGGCCGCGGCGCGCCGCCGCTGCTCACGATCAACAAACCTGACCGCGTTGTCGGCCAGACCGGCGCCGTGGACGTCGTCGCCGAAGCGCCGAACGGGCGCTTCACCGCGCTGACCATCGCGCTCGAACAGAACGGCAAGAGCATCCCGCTGTACTCGCTTGATAACGCGCAGGCGGCCAACGTCACGCAGGTGGACCGCAATCAGCTCCGCATCGCACGCAGCATCGGCAAGCAGAGCGTGCCCCAACTGCAGGCGGGCGCCGCGCGCATCGTCGTCTCCGCGACGCGGCCGTCATTCCTGAACCTGCGACAGTTGACCAGCACGGCGAGCAAGGATTTCCAGGTGCGGCTCGACCCGCCGCGCATCGCGGTCCTCTCGACGCATCACTACGTGAACCACGGCGGCGCCGAGATGGTCGTCTACAAGGCGACGCCGGCCGATGTCGCGTCGGGCGTCCGCGTCGGCGACGTCGAGTACCTGGGCTTCCCCGCGGCGGGCGCGGGTGTGGACGGCGCGGACCCCTCGCTGAAGGTCGCGTTCTTCGCGCTGCTTTACGATCAGCCGCTGAACACGCCGATCACGGCCTTCGCGCGTGACGAGGCGGGCAATCAGGCCAAGGCGACGTTCGTCGACAATGTGTTCGAGAAGCCGTTCAAGAAAAGCCGCATCGAGATCGACGACACGTTCATCAACCGCGTCGTGCCGGACATCCTCGAGCACTCGCCTGAGTTGAAGATGACCGCGCCGGCCGCCAGCACGCCCGAGATGCTCGCCGCGTTTCTGCGCGTGAACGGTGAACTGCGCAAGATCAACGCAGATCAAATTGCCGCGCTGGCCTTGAAGACCTCGCCGAAGAAGCTGTGGCAAGAGCCGTTCGTGCAGCTCGGCAATTCAAAGGTCGAAGCCAGCTTCGCCGACCACCGCACCTACTTCTACAAGGGCAAGGAAGTCGATCAGCAGACCCACCTCGGCTTCGATCTCGCGGTCACGGCGCACGTGCCTGTGGCCTCGGCCAACGCCGGCATCGTCGTCAATGCCAGCTGGCTCGGCATCTACGGCAACTGCGTGATCATCGACCACGGCCTGGGCGTGCAGTCGCTGTACGGCCACCTGATGTCGTTTGACGTCAAGGTCGGCGACGCCGTCACCCGCGGCCAGATCGTCGGCCTGAGCGATTCGACCGGCCTGGCCGGGGGCGATCACCTGCATTTCACCTTGCTGGTCGGCGGCCGGATGGTGAACCCCGTGGAATGGTGGGACGCCCACTGGATAGCCGATCGGGTGAACCGAAAGCTGCGGGAAGCCCGGTAGACGGGATAGAATAGACAGCTGTTTTGACTTCAGTCATTTTTGTTCAGGAGAGCTCAATGCGCCTACGAAACACTTGGGTCGGTCTGCTCGGAATCGCGCTCGTCGGCACGCTGGCGTGCGGCGGAGGAAGTTCGGAAACGAAGCCGGCCGCATCGGCGGCAACGGCGGCCGCCGCGGGCGGTGGGGCGAAGGTCGACGCCGCAACGGCGGGCGACGTGAAAGGCATGGCGGTCATCGACGGCGCCGCGCCGACGAACACAGCCATCAAGATGAACGCCGATCCCGTCTGCGTGAAGGCGAACGGGACGCCCCAGTCGCAGGAGACCTACATGGTCGCTGCCGACGGCAAGGGACTCGGCAACGTGTTCGTGTACGTCAAAGACGGCCTCGACAAGTACACATTCGACACGCCGACCGAGTCGGCCAAGATCGACCAGAAGGATTGCCGCTACCACCCGCACGTGTTCGGCATGCGCGTTGGCCAGCCGCTCGAAATCCTCAACAGCGATCCGACGCTGCACAACATCCACGCGCTCCCGAAGGACAACGCCGAATTCAACAACGGCCAGCCGATTCAGGGCATGAAGATGACCCACACCTTCGACAAGCCCGAAGTGATGGTCCCCTTCAAGTGCGACGTGCATGGCTGGATGAACGCCTACGTGGCGGTGTTGAACCACCCGTACTTCATGGTGACCGACAAGGACGGCAAGTTCGACCTGCCGAACCTGCCCCCGGGCACGTACACGCTCGAAGCGTGGCACGAGAAGCTCGGCACGCAGACCGCCACTGTCACGATCGGCGCGAAGGAATCGAAGGACGTCACTTTCACGTTCAAGCCGGTTGCCACGGCCACTAACTAAGGAACGTCAGGGCTGGGGGCTGATGGCTGAGGGCTTCGAACCCCAGCCCTTAGCGCTCAGCCCTTAGCCCTTGCTGTGCTCCACAGGTTTGCCAAGTTCCTCGTCGCCTGCACGGTCCTCCTGATTCTGGCGGGCAGCCTCGTCACGAGTCATGACGCGGGCCTGTCGGTGCCCGACTGGCCCACCAGTTATGGCTGGAACATGTTCACCTTCCCGCCGTCCATGTGGGTCGCCAACATCCTTTACGAGCACGGCCACCGGTTGATCGCGAGTTCGGTCGGATTTCTCACGATCATCATGACCGTCTGGCTGTGGATGGCGGAGCCGCGCCGCTGGCTGCGCTGGTTCGGCGTCGCCACACTCGGCTCGGTCGTCGCGCAGGGATTGCTCGGTGGCTTGACGGTGCTGTTCTTCCTGCCCGCGGCCATCTCCACCGCGCACGCGGGCCTCGCCGAAATTTTCTTCTGCATGACGGTGGCAATCGCCATCTTCACGTCGCCTGGATGGATCGCCGGGCGCCATGATGCGAGCGAACACGTGGACCCGCCGCTGCGCCGGCTCGCGACCTTCGCCACGATCCTCATCTACACACAAATTCTCGTTGGCGCGACGATGCGGCATACCGGAGCGGGATTGGCGATTCCGGATTTCCCGCTGATGTTCGGCCACGTGATCCCCGACCACTGGAGCTACGCGATCGCGATCCACTTCACGCATCGCGTCGGCGCGTTGCTCGTAACGCTGACGGTCCTCACGTTGTTCGCGCACGTGTGGTCGCGCTATCGCCATCGCCCCGAGCTGACGCGCCCGGCCGCGTTCATCGTGGCGCTGGTGGCGGTGCAGGTGACCCTCGGCGCGCTGACCGTGCTCAGCAAACGCGATCCCCTGATCAACAGCGTCCACGTCGTCTGCGGAGCGATGGTGCTGACGACGGCGCTGGTGCTGATGTTACGGACGTGGCGCGGCAGCTTTGCGCGCACCGACCGGATGGAACCGAAGAGATCGCAAAGCGCGCAGAGAAAAGCAAACAATCTGCTCGACGGGGTACAGGCGTGAGGGACACGCCCGTTGACGCGGCGGCGCTCGCGGTCTCTGACCGCCGCGCCACCGGCTTCAGCGACTATCTCGCGCTGACGAAGCCGCGGCTGAACTTTCTCGTGGTCGCCACCAGCGCGGCCGGGTACTACCTGGGTGTCTCTGGCGGCGTCGACGCGCTGTCGATGGTTGAAGCGGTCGCCGGCACGGCGCTCGTCGCCGGTGGTGCGGCCGTGCTGAATCAGGTGTACGAGCGCGACACCGACGCGCTGATGCGGCGCACGCGGATGCGTCCCCTGCCCGCCGGACGCGTGACCGCCGGCGATGCGCGCATCTTCGGCCTCGCGCTGTCACTCGCCGGACTCGCGCTGCTCGCCGCACGCGCCAACTGGCTGTCGGCCGGGCTCGCGCTCGCGACGCTGGTGATCTACCTGGTGGTCTACACGCCGATGAAGCTGCGCACCTCGTTGGCCACGCTGGTCGGCGCGGTTCCAGGCGCGCTGCCGGCACTGATCGGCTGGACCGCGTCGCACGGCAGCATCGCGTACGGCGGAGCGGCGTTGTTCGCGATCGTGTTTCTCTGGCAGATCCCGCACTTCATGGCGATCGCGTGGCTGTATCGTGACGATTACGGCAAGGCCGGCTTTCCAATGTTGCCGGTCATCGATCCGGAAGGGCGGCGCGCAGGACGCCAGGCGGTGTGGTACTCGATCGCCCTGGTGCCGGTCAGCCTGTTGCCGACCTACGTCGGCATCGCCGGGTCGGTCTACTTCGCGTCGGCATTCGTGTTGAGCATCACACTGCTGGTCCTCGCCGTGCGCTTCTCGTCCACGCGCAAAGATGTCGAGGCGCGTGCGCTGTTCTTCGGGTCGATCACCTATCTCCCGCTGATCTGGATCATCATGATTGCGAACAAGCTGTGACAGTCCACGATCTGCCGGCAGTCAACGCGAGCCTGAACGCACTGTCGGGCATCCTCCTGGTGTGCGGCTACACGCTGATGCGCATGCGGCGTATCGAACTGCACCGCAGGTTCATGATCGCGGCATTCACCACCTCGTCGCTCTTCCTGGTCTGCTACGTCGTCTACCACGCGCAAGTGGGATCGGTGCGGTTCACGCGCGAGGGTTTCGTGCGAACGCTGTATTACACGATCCTCATCACGCACGTAACGCTGGCCTTCAGCGTCGTGCCGCTGTCGATCATCACGCTGTCGCGCGGCCTGAAAGGGCGCATCCCGCAGCACCGCCGGATCGCGCGCTGGACGTTCCCGATCTGGCTCTACGTGTCGGTGACGGGCGTGCTCGTCTACGTCCTGCTCTACCAGCCGACCTGGCTGTTGTAGCGCGAAGGCTTTAGCCGAGCGGCGCTCCTCAGTACAACAAGTACTTCGCCCGCGTCAGGCGCCATTGTTCTTCGTCGGCCGCCCACGACGCGGCAATGACCGCGGGATCACCACCCGCGCGAATCTTCGCCAGCATCGCCTTCGGCGCAAACAACGCCGCCGCATCTTCCAGCTTGAATTGCGACGCGTACAGGGTCGATAGCGTGGAGGCGATCTGCAGGCCGACGCGCACCGGCCGGAGCCGATCGCGATCGGTGACGATCAGGAACACGCCGTGGCACGCCTGGCCGCCGAGTTTCGCGCCGGCCGCTGGCGTGAACGTCACCGGATAGAAGCGAATGCCCGGCAGCGCGCTCGCGTTCAGCGCCGCCGCCAGCACCGGACCGTCAATCCACGGCGCGCCGATCTGCTCGAACGGCGTATCAGTGCCGCGCCCCACCGAGATGTTCGCACCCTCAATCGCGCCGATCCCCGGATACACGGTGGCCGCGGTCATGGTGCGCATGTTCGGCGACGGGTTCACCCACGCGAGGCCGGTGTCGTCGAACCAGTCATCGCGCCGCCAGTTCTTCATCGGCACCACCGTCACGTCCGCGCCGATGTGTCCCTCGCCATTGAACAACCGAACGAGCTCACCGATGGTCAGGCCATGGCGAATCGGCATCGGCAGGTAGCCGACGTACTGGTTTCCGCCCGCGTCCTGCGCGGGCCCTTCGACATCGAAGCCGTCGATCGGGTTCGGGCGATCGAGGACGATGACCGGCAGCTTGCGCTTTACCGCTTCCTCGAGGACATACGCAATCGCCGCCGGGTAGGTATAGAACCGCGCGCCCACGTCCTGCAGATCGACCACGATGACGTCGAGACCGTCGAGCATCGCCGCCGCCGGCCGCCGCGTGTCGCCGTACAGCGAGTGAATCGGCAGGCCCCTTTTCTCGTCGCGTGACGAGGACACCTTGTCGTCCACCTCGCCTCGGATCCCGTGCTCAGGGCTGAACAATGCGGCCAGCGTGACGCCGGGCGCACGCGCAATCAGATCGATCGTGCTCTCGCCTGCACGCGATCGTCCCGTCTGGTTCGTCAACAGTCCGACGCGCTTGCCGCGCAGCCGCGCGAAGTTCTCGGCGGCCAGAACGTCGACGCCCGCGAGGACCGGCTGTGGCGCAGGCGTCGACTGTTGTGGCGCAGGACTCGTCTGTTGTGGCGCAGGGCTTAGCTGTTGTGGCGCAGGACTCTCAGTCCTGCGATCCGCAGCCCTCGAAGGGCTGCGCGAGCCGCTCGGCTGAAGCCTTCGCGCTACGTCAGGTATCAGCGCCGCCGCCGCGACCGTCGCGATCCGCGCCCGCAGCGCGGTCACATCGCCCTTGCCGTCGGGATGCACGCGGTTCGACAAGAAAATCACGTAGCTCTTCGTGCCCGGGTCGAGCCACAGCGACGTGCCGGTGAACCCTGTATGCCCGAACGATCCGATCGGAAACAGCTCACCGCGGTTCGACGAGTACGGCG
>JAYVMG010000622.1:0-2283 GCA_043759095.1 Acidobacteriota bacterium
GGTCCCTGTCCACGCGCCATGAACGTGACGGCGGTCGCGCAGCCCAGCGCGGCCAATACGAAAAACTGCCAGGGTTGAAGGCCGGCGTCGGATCCATCCGGCGGGAGCCGGTCCGGTTTAGTCGAGATCTCGGAGCTCATCGTCGATGCGTTCTTCGAGCGCGGGATCCAGAGTGGCAGCCACCGCGGTCGCGGGGTCCGGCGTCCGCGTCCACTTCACCGCCGCAAAGCCGACCGCGACGGCGCTAGCCGCGCCGACCAGATACGGAAAGAGCCACGCCAGCCTGCTGAACCCCTGGTCCAGCGGCGCGCCAAGCATTTCCTCGCTGCCGTACTTCGCCACAAAGGCCTGGATGATCTTGTCGTGGTCGTTCATTCCGGAATCGATCATCGCGGCGAGCTGACCGCGCATCTCGTGCGACGTGGCGCACGCGTCCTTGCGGCACTCCGCCAGCGTCTGATGACCACATGCGCCGCAGGTGCAGACGATGTCGTGCTGCATCTGCTTCTCAAACGGCGTCCGCGGATAGAACGACGTCCGCGTATTGGCGTCGCCGCTCATCCCCTGCGCCGATAACGTCGTACCGCCTGCGAGCAGCACCATCAGCAGCAGGAACACCGCCGGCGTCGCCGCGGCGGCTTCGGCCGGCATCTTCGCCGCCGCAAACGCGTACGACCGTTCCGGCAACAGCGCGATGCCCGTGCCGAGCGCCATAATACCGAACCCGAACCAGATCCAGTTCACCAGCGGATTGACGACGAGCTGCAGCGTGACCGACTGATCGGCGAGATCGAAGCCGCCGAGGACCGCGTACAGATCCTCTGCCGGCGTGCGGCGAATCGCGACCTCGGTCGTCGGCTCGTTCTCGTGGCGCCGATACGCCCACTTCGCCGGATAGAGGCCATCGATTTCCTTACCGTCGATGAAGACCGACAGATACGCCGTCGTCATCTGCTTCTGGCCGTCGTCGAGCACCTTCACGCCGTTGCTCTTGAGTGTGTACTTGCCGATCTTCGTGGTCTGTCCTGGCTTCAGCTGCACCTGCTCGTCCAGCTTCCGAGCGTTCCCCGCGAAGCCGAAGCAGATCAGGACAATCCCGACATGCACGATGTAGCCGCCGTAGCGCCGCTTGTTCTTGCCGACCAGGCCGACCATGGCCGTGAACGCATCGGTGCCCGTGCTGCGGCTGCGAATGTTCGCGCCCTTCACGAACTCCTGCCCGATGGTGCCGATCACGAAGCCGCACAGCGCGAAACACAGACCGGATGGCCAGATCGGAATCTGGTAGTAGCCAACCGCCACCGCAGCCGCGGCGAGCCCGGACGCGCCTGGCCAGATGAACTGCGGCGCGATGTTCGAGAACGACGAACGCCGCCACGCGAGCAGCGGGCCGACGCCGGTGAGCATCAGCAGGATGAGGCCGACCGGCGTCATCCACTTATTGAAGAACGGTCCGGCGACGGTGAGCCGTTGCCCGGTGACCGCCTCACTCAGCGTCGGGAACATCGTGCCGAACAGGATGAAGAGCGCGGCGAACAGCATCACCCAGTTGTTCACGAGAAATGCGGCTTCGCGCGACAGCCACGAGTCGAGCTCGTTGCGCGCCTTCAGCAGCGGCAGCCGCCAAATGACGAGCGAGAAGCTGAACGTGAGAATCACCACCATGAAGCCGATGAAGAGCCGCGCCAGAATCGGATCGTCACCGAAGGCATGCACCGACTGCACGACGCCCGAGCGCGTCATGAACGTGCCGAAGATCGTCAGGAAGAACGTGACGATGACCAGCGTGACGTTCCACACGCGCAACATGCTGCGGCGCTCCTGAACCATCACCGAATGCAGGAACGCGGTCGCCGTGAACCACGGCAGCAGCGCGGCATTCTCGACCGGATCCCACGCCCAGTAGCCGCCCCACCCGAGTTCTTCATAGGCCCAGATCATCCCGAGGATGAGGCCGAACGACAGGAACAGCCAGCTGAACATCGTCCAGCGGCGGACGGCGCGGAGCCAGCCATCATCCAGGTGCCCGGTGACCAGCGCGGCGATGCAGAACGCGAACGGGATCGTCATGCCGACGAATCCCGTGTACAGCGACGGCGGATGGATCGCCATGTAGGGGTTCTGGAGCAGGGGCGGCATGCCGCGTCCCGACACCGGCGACTCGACGAGGAACGTGTCGAACGGGCGCTTCTCGAAGATGAGGAGCAGGAGGAAGAAGTCGAGCACCACCATGAGGATCGCGATCACCCAGGGGATGAGCTCGCGGTGGCGCTCGCGGTTGAC
>JAYVMG010000623.1:0-2281 GCA_043759095.1 Acidobacteriota bacterium
AGTACGACCTCGATGTCGTCGGACACTACGCGCGGCCCGACATCTTCCAGCTCCACGTCAACGAGAAGGCAGCGAGGCCGGTCGTCACCGACTAGCCCAGCATCCATGCTGCTGGCCATCATGATCACCATCGTCGCGCTCGGGGATTCGACTACCGCGGGCACACCGGCGTTCAAGTCGCCGATCGAAGCGCCGCCCAACGGCTCGGGCAACGTGCAGAGTCAGTATTCCTACTGGCTGATGCAGACCCATCCCGACTGGCAGGTGCTGAACCGCGGCGTCAACGGCGAGCGCACCGATCAGATCCGCGCGCGGTTTGCGCGCGACGTCACGCCGGTCAAACCCGCCGTCGTCGTGATCATCGGCGGCGTCAACGACGTGTATCAGGCCCGCAGCGTGGAGTCTGCCGAGCGCGAACTCGAGGCGATGTACGACGCGGCTCGCGCCGCGAAGATCATCGTCGTCGCCGGCAGCGTCATCCCGTTCAATGTCGCCACCGCCGATCAGAACGCGCGCATGCACGCCGTCAACGACTGGATCCGCGGATACGCGGCACGGCACGCAGACGCGGTGGTGTTCTGCGACACGCGCGCAGCCGTGGCCGCGCCCGGCCAACCCGATCGCCTGGTGTCCTCTCCAGACGACCTGCACCCGACGCCTGACGGCTACACACGCATGGCGACGGCGCTGGAACCGGCCATCCAGCGAGCGTTGACGCTGGGAAAATAGGCCGGAATCCTCGGCGCGTTTGCGGCGCCGGTCGGACCCGCCGTTGCAGTAAGCTGAAACCATGACGTCTTGGAAGAGGTTTGCGGGAGCCGTGGTGTTCGCCGCCACGATGTCGATGGCGCTCGCGGCACAGCAGGCGCCGACGTTCAAGTCGGGCACCCAGATCGTGTCGCTCTTCGTCACGGTGCAGGACGCCCAGAAGCGCCTGGTCCCCGAACTCGTGCAGACCGACTTCGACGTCTTCGACAACGAGAAGTCGCAGCCGCTGGTCTACTTCGACAACAGCATCCACCCGATCAACGTCGTCGTCATGCTGGATACGAGCGGCAGCATGACGCTGACGATCGATCTGCTGAAACAGGCCGCGGAACAGTTCCTGATCCGCCTGCTGCCGGACGACAAGGGCCGCGTCGGCGCGTTCAACGACAAGATTCAGATCAACGCCAAGTGGAGCAGTGATCGCGATCAGATGATCAGCGACGTCAAGAACCTGGACTACGGCAACGGCACGCGGCTGTGGGATGCGGTCGGCGTCGCCCTCGACGAGCTGAAACCGATCGACGGGCGGAAGGTGATCCTGGTGTTCACCGACGGCGACGACACCGAGAGCAAGATGACCCTCGGCAAAATCATCGAGCGCGCCCGCATCGACGAAGTAATGATTTACGCGATCGGCCTCGAGAGCAATTATTTCAACGGTCAGCGCATGGTCCGCACCAAGCCGGACAGCGGTCTGCGGAAGATCTCTGATGAAACCGGCGGCGGCTACTTCGAGCTGACGAAAGCCAGCGAGCTCGCGTCCACGTTCACCAAGGTCGCGCAGGAACTGCACAGCCAGTACGTGATCGGCTTCACGCCGACGCTGCTCGACAACAAGGTGCATAAGCTGATGGTGAAGATGAAGCAGCCGGGCATGACCGCGCGCGCGCGGCGGAGTTACCTGGCTGCCGGGGACAAGATGACTGTTTCTGGCAAGTAGCGCAGGTCTTCAGACCTGCCCCGGCGCCATAGGACCCACATGACCCTCTCCGAACAGGAATTCCGCGTCAAGAGTGACGAAGCGCTCAACGCCGCGCGCCACGCCCTGCTGCCGCTGGCCGACAGCGACGGCTTCGAAGTGGAGCTCCAGAACGGCGTGCTGAACCTGGAATTCGAGGAACCTTCCGAAACAAAATTCGTTGTGTCCCCGAACGCGCCGGTCCGCCAAATCTGGGTGTCGGCGATGTCACGAAGCTTTAAACTCTCGTGGGTGCCGGAACTCGACGCCTTCGCGTTGGACGGCGAAACGCTGCCGCTGCTCCTCGACCGCCTCACGCGCACGTTTCTCTCGCAGGCCTAAGAAGGCCTGCGCCACGCCGCATGTGGCGCAAACCTGAAGAAGGCCTGCGCCACGCCGCATGTGGCGCAAACCTGAAGAAGGCCTGCGCCACGCCGCATGTGGCGCAAACCTGAAGAGGCCTGCGCCACGCCGCATGTGGCGCAAACCTGAAGAGGCCTGCGCAGCATCACTGCAATGATCGGCCACAGCCAATACTTCTTCCTGACGCGCATG
>JAYVMG010000624.1:0-2277 GCA_043759095.1 Acidobacteriota bacterium
TATTTCGTCTCTTGCTTGCGAGGGCCAGCGCGCGGCGCGCCAGAGAAGGAGCGGCAGGTCGCTTTTGCGGATCGTCGGGCGCTCGCCAAGGAGCGCGGCGCCAGTCCGTTCGACCTGCTCGAGAATCCGCATCCCGCCGAGCCAGGTGATGCGCAGCTCATAGCGCAGGCGTCCGCGGACGCCGTCGCACACCGCACGGCCAGCCTCGAACTGCGCGCGCGTCTGGTCCACGCACTGGCGCAGGGCGGCCATCCACGCGTCGTTCAGATACGGACCGTTCAGATCCATTTCGCGGGCTCGGCAGGAGGCGCTGACGTCCCGCGGCACGTAGAGCCGCCCGATGAGCCAATCGTGACTGAAGTCCTGCCAGAAATTGGTGAGCTGCAGCGCGGTGCAGAGCGCATCGGAGGATCGATCGAGCGCCTCGTCGCGATAGCCGGCGATGCGGAGCACGAGCCGCCCGATCGGGTTCGCGGATCGACGGCTATAGTCGAACACCTCAGCCCACGAGCCGTATCGGGTCGTCATGGTATCCTGACCGAACGCGCTCAGCAGATCGTCACACAACGTGATCGGCAGGTCGAGCGATCGGATCGAATGGGCGAGCGCGACACAAATCAAATCCTCATGAGCCAGTGGCGCGCGTCCCGACTCTTCGGCGGCGACGGCCGCATGCAGCCGCTGTTGCCACGCGTTGAGCTGCGCCAGGCGCTCGGCTGCGGGCGCCGATCCCTCGTCAGCGATGTCGTCAGCGATTCGGGCGAACGCGTACACCGCGGCCACGTGCGGACGCATCGCCGCGGGCAGCAGCCGCGACGCCACCGGGAAATTCTCGTAGTGCGATCGGGCCAGCGCTTCGCACGCCGCGTACGCCCGTGCCAGCGGCTCGGGCCAGTGGGACACGCCTGCATTTTAGTCCGATATGCGTGATGTCTTCGCCGCCGCCGCGGCGCTCGTTCTGCTGGTCATCGCCGCAAGTCTCGGCACGACGCTGACGGCGTTCCGCCGACGGCGCCTGCGCGCCCGCGACGCCGAGGACGCCCTCGGCCGCACCGTCCTCGCGGAGATTCCCGCCGACGATGACCTCCGGCTGTTCTGCGAGGATGCGGAGCGCTTTCACTACGGCAGCGCATCAGTCGAGAAGGATCTGATTGTCGCGGTGCGCGTGCTGATCAACGGATCGCCGATTGCGGCGTATGTGTCGCGGCGGCATCCCGTCGACACCAGCCGTCAGGCGACCAGCTTCGAGGATCGTCCGGAAGGGATCGCGCGCGATCGCTGGGATGTCGCCATCGAAACCGGCGACGGCATGATGCTCGTCGAGTGCGGCGCGATCCGCGAGCGCGTGTCTCAGGAGCTCGCGAGAACAGTGTTCGACGCGGTCATGCGAGATATGGAACGACGTGATGCATCGCAAGGCTAAAGCCTGGCGCCGCAACCGTGGGCGAACGTGGCGCAGCGCTTTAGCGTTGCGATATCACCACTCGGTTTCCGGGACCCCTCCACGATGATTCGCGGCCCGCGCGAGGACGAACAGCAAGTCGGACAGGCGGTTGACATAACGCAGGAGCACCGGATCGATCGGCGGATCCAGCGCGACCATGCGGCGCTCGGCGCGGCGGCAGACGGTGCGCGCCACGTGCAGCGCGGCGCCGGCTTCGGTGCCGCCCGCCAGGATGAAACGGCGCAACGGCGGCAGCTCGCCTTCGAGACGATCGATCAGTTGTTCGATTCGAAGAATGTGGTCGTCGTCGATCACCGCTTTGGTCACGCGCGGCGCGAGCTTGTCAGCGGGATCAGCGAGTTGGGCGCCCAGCGCAAACAGATCGCGCTGCATGGCTTCGATATCCTGACCGAGCGCGGGATCGAGTTTCGATGCACGCGCGAGACCGAGCCAGGCGTTGAGTTCGTCGATCTCGCCGTAGGCGTCGACCCGCGGATCGTCTTTGCGGGCGCGGTCGCCGCTGAAGAGCGACGTCTCGCCGGTGTCTCCGGTGCGCGTGTAAATTTTCACGAGTGAATTATACGAAATGGTCGTCAGGAAAAAGAGCGGGAAGAAAAAGGCGCGCGCGATGCCCGTGCCCCCGCCCCCGGATCGGCGGCGCTTCCGGACACGGCTGCTGACCTGGTACCGGCGCTACGGACGCGATCTGCCGTGGCGCAAGACCGACGACCCGTACCACATCCTCGTCTCCGAGATCATGCTCCAGCAGACGCAGGTCGATCGCGTGCTGCCGAAATACGCCGAGTGGCTCGGCAAGTATCCGTCGATGGAAG
>JAYVMG010000625.1:0-6062 GCA_043759095.1 Acidobacteriota bacterium
GTCAGCCTGATTCCGCGCTTCTACGACTCGACGGTCGGGCGCGTGACGATCGACGGTGTCGACGTGCGGCAGTACCGCGTACGATCGCTGCGCGAGAAGATCGCCATCGTGCTGCAGGATCCGGTGCTGTTCGCGGGTACGATTGCCGACAACCTGCGCTACGGCCGCCTCGACGCGACCGACGAAGAGATCGAGCAGGCGGCGCGCGCGGCGCACGCGCACGAGTTCATCGCGCGGCTGCCGAAGGGATATCAGACGGAGATCGCGCAGGCCGGCGGAGGATTGTCCGGAGGCGAGCGTCAGCGGCTGAGCGTGGCGCGGGCCATCCTGAAGAACGCCCCCATCCTGATTCTCGACGAGCCGACCTCGTCGCTCGATTCGATCTCGGAAGAGATCGTGTTTTCGGCGCTGCGGCAACTCCGCGCCGGCCGAACGACGATCGTCATCGCGCATCGGTTGTCGACCGTCCGCGACGCCGACCGCATTCTCGTGCTCGACGGCGGCGAGATTGCTGCGCAGGGACGGCACGAGGAGCTGCTGAAATCGAGCCAGCTCTATCGCCGGATGTGTGCGCGGCTGTCGGTCGGCAAGTCACTCGACGATCCTGAGAGCGTCGACGAGCTCATAGAGGCGGCAAAGCGGTGAAAATCCTGTTTGCCGGCATCATCGCGCGGTATCCGTTTGGCGGCGTCACGTGGTGTTCGCTGATGTACCTGCTCGGCCTGCGCGCGCTTGGACACGAGGTCTTCTACATCGAGGACACCGGCGAGTGTGTCTACGATCCGATCCTGAACACGCGCGCGATCGATCCCATGTACGGCACGACCTACATCAACAACGCGCTCGAGCCGCACGGCCTCCGCGACCGCTGGTCGTTCGTGAACTACGACGGCGGATATCACGGCCGAAACGCGGACGAGGTGCGCCGCTTCGCGGCCGACGCGGATCTGTTCATCAACCTGTCCGGCGGATCGTGGTTCTGGCGCGACGAGTACGCGCGGATTCCGCACAAGGTGTTCATCGACTCGGATCCGGCGTTCACCCAGCTCGCGATCGCGAAGGCGGAACCGTGGTACGTGGAATTCTTCCAGCGTTTCGATCACCTGTTCACGTTCGGGTCGAACATCGGCACGCCGGCGTCGCCGATCCCCACCGGCGCGTTCTCCTGGCACAAGACGTGGCAGCCGATCACGATGGACGACTGGCGGACGGACGCCGCGCCGCGCGACCGCTTCACGTCGGTGATGACCTGGCAAATCGAGAGTTTCACGGACGTCGGCGGCAACAAGGATCAGGAGTTCGGGAAGTTCATCGAGCTGCCGTCGAAGACGCCGCAGCGTTTCGAGCTTGCGATCAACGGACCACAGGCGCTGTTGCGGCAGTACGGATGGGACACCGTGGACGCCATGGCCGTGTCGCGGACGCCACCCGAGTACCGCGCGTTCATCCAGCAATCGAAAGCGGAATTCGGCGTCGCCAAGCATACCTACGTCGCCAACCGCTCCGGGTGGTTCAGCGATCGGACCGAGTGTTACCTCGCCGCCGGCCGGCCGGCGCTCGTGCAGGACACCGGTTGGACCGCGCACCTGCCGTCCGGTGACGGCCTCCTCGCATTCGCGAACATGGATGACGCGCTTGCCGGGATCGACCGCATCAACAGTGACTACGACACACACGCGCGTCGCGCGTCAGAGATCGCCCACGCGCACTTCGACGCGCGCGTCGTACTGCCGCGGCTTCTGGAGACGGCCACGCAATGAGGATTGCCCACATCGCCCCGGTCGCCACCACCGTCCCTCCGCCCAAGTCGGGCTCCGTCGAGACGATGACGTCGCTGCTGACCGAAGGACTCGTCGCGCGCGGTCACGACGTCACGTTGTTTGCGACCGCCGACTCGAAGACGAAGGCCAGGCTGCACGCGATCTACCCGCATGGCTACTGGCACGACGAGCACATGTGGCCGTGGGAGCTGTACGAAATGCTGAACCTGGCTGCCGCGGTCGAGCGCGCCTCCGAGTTCGACATCATCCACTACGAGGCGGCGTACTACCCGATGTCGCTTGCCTTCACGCGCCTCTCGCCGACGCCGATCGTCCAGACGCTGCACCACTCGCCGAGCAGCGCGGAGGTGGATCTCTGGTCGCGTTACCCGGAGGCGCCGTTCGTCGCGATCTCGAACGAACAGGCCAGCCTGCTCAAGGGGCTTCACGTCGTCGGCAACGTGCTGCACGGCATCGATACCGACAACTTCACGTTTCAGGAGACGCCCGAGGACTACCTGCTGTTCCTCGGCCGGTTCACCGACGGCAAAGGCCCGCTGCAGGCAATTGAGCTCGCCAAGCGCATCGGCATGAAACTGATCCTCGCCGCTGCCGAAGACGATTATTATCGCGAGCGCGTGGCGCCGCATGTCGATGGCCGCCGCGTCGTGTATTTCGGCGAGGCGGATTTTCAGGCGAAGGTGAAACTGTACGGCGGCGCCCGCGCGCTGCTCTATCCGATTCAGGCGCGCGAGCCGTTCGGGCTTGTGCTGGCCGAGGCGATGGCGTGCGGCACGCCCGTCGCCGCCCTCGATCGCGGCGCAGTCCGGGAAGTCGTGGACGAAGGCGTCACGGGACTGATCTTCAACGACCTGGAGCAGATGGCCAACGGGCTGTCGCGTGTGTTCGATCTCGATCGCCATCGCGTGCACGAGCGCGCGGTCGCCCGATTCGGCACCAAACGTATGGTTGACGAGTACATCGCCGTCTACACCCGCATCGTGGAGGCCCATCGTGCCCGAGGCTAGCGTCGCACTCCCGTTCGCGGGTCGAACCGTCCTCGGCATCTTCGCCCATCCAGACGATGAGTCGCTGGCGTGCGGGGGCACACTGGCGCGCCTGGCCGACGCCGGCGCGCACGTCGTCATCGTGTGCGCCTCGCACGGCGAAGCGGGATCGATCAGCGATCCCGCGTTGGTGCCGGACGGCGATCTGGGCCGCGTCCGCGTGCGCGAGCTGCGTGACGCCGCGGCCGTGCTCGGCGTCGCCGAGGTCATCGTGCTCGATCACCCCGACGGCGACCTCCGATGGGAACACGTCCCGGAGCTGCACGCGGAGATCGTGGCGCTGATCGAACGCTACCGGCCAGCTGCGGTGATCACGTTCGCGGAGGACGGCCTCTACTGGCACCTCGATCACATCGGCGTGCACGAGCGGACGTACACCGCCGTGCTGTCGCTCGGCGCCGCGGCGCCGCCGCTTTACTACGTGACGATGCAGTCCGGTGTGATGCGGGAAGTCGTCGAAGCCGCGCACGCCAAGGGCGGCGCACCGCCCGACTCCAGCTTCTGGGGCATCGCGCCAGACGCGTTCGGCGACGGCGCGAACCCGCCGACCTTCGTCATCGACGTGCGCGACTGGGCGGTGCGCAAGCTGGCCGCGTTGCGCTGTCACCAGACGCAGATGGGCCCCAACAACCCGATGGCGTGGATCGACGAGGACGAAGCGCGGCGCTGGCTCGGCGTCGAGCAATTCCGGCGCGCGCCGCTCGACGCGACCGGCGACGCCATACTCGAACATCTCGGCGAAATCACCCATGTTGATTGAGACCCTCGACGTCCTCCGCTGCCCGTACTGCGGCGGACGGCTGTCCCTGGTGGATTCCATCTTCCATCGCCGCACCGACACCGAGCTCCACGACGGCATCCTCGGCTGCCACTGCTGCATCTTCCCACTCGTCGACGGCATCCCCGTGCTGCACGTGCTGCCGGCGTCGACGCTCGCGCGCGATCACATCCAGGCCGGACGGCCGGAGCTGGCGCGCCGCGCGATGTTCGGACTGGACAACGACAGCGACGCGGAAGCCTTCGACGCAGTGGCGTCCTCGAACACCGCGACGTATCGCGACACAGTCGAAGCGCTCGGACCGAACTTCGAAGGCGGCTACTTCCTCTATCGCTTCTCCGATCCGACCTATATCGTCGCGCAGGCGGTGGCGCGGGCGGTTGGTGCGACAGTGCTCGGAGGCAAGCGGCGCGCGATCGACATGTGCGGCGGATCGGGTCACGTCACGCGGACACTGCTCGATCTGTCGAGTGCGCCGCCGGTGCTCGCGGATTTGTACTTTGCGAAGGTATGGCTTGCTCGGCGGTTCACGGCGCCAGGGTGCGAACCCGTTTGCTGTGACGGCAACGCGCCGATGCCATTCGCCCGCGGTGCGTTCAGCTTCGCCATGTGCATCGACGCGTTCATGTATATCTGGACGAAGCGGCAGTTTGTCGGCGAGATGGAGCGGCTCGTCGACGCGCGCGCGCCAGGGGCGGAGCCCGGTGCGGTGCTGATCGGCCACACGCACAACGAGCGCACGTGGACGCCGTCGCACGGCCAGCCGCTGTCGCCCGAGGGCTACCTCGATCTGTTCGAGACGTTCGAACCACGGATCTTCAGCGAGGGTCACCTCTTCACGGATGTCGTCGCCGGCGGTCCGCTGGACCTCTCGCGCCGCGACAGCCAGGACACACTCGACAAGAGCCCCGCGCTGACCATCGTCGCCAGCCGTCACCCGGGCGTTTTCGCGAAGCATGCGCTGACGCAGCCGGACACGGCCGCGGGCGAACTGCGGATCAACCCGCTCTACACGCAGGAAGTCGACGGCGACCGCGTGCGCCTGACGCTGGGGTTTCCGAACGAGGAATACGCGGACGAATACGGCGCCTGCCGTCAGTACCTTCCCGAAACGCTGACGCTCGACCGCTCGGCGGTCGCCGCGCTGTCCACCGGTCGGGTCTCGGGAGAATTCGTCGAACTGCTCCGCAGAAAAGTCATCGTCGATCTGCCAACGCGCTACTATTAGCCTCGATGCGTTCGACGCCTGCGGCCCTGCGCCGCGCCGCCCGCGCCCACTTCACGGACTCTTCCACACGACGGGGTCTGCTGGTCGCATTCGAGGGGCCTGACGGTTCCGGAAAAACCACGCAGCGAAAACTCTTCAAAACCTGGCTCAAATCCGAAGGCTACGACGTCGTCACGACGAAGTGGAATTCGTCGGATCTGATCAGGCCGATCATCAAGAGCCGTAAAGCGGTTCACGCGCTCAGCCCCGAGGAGTTCTCGCTGCTGCATGGCGCCGATTTCCGCCATCGCGTCGAGGACGTGATCCTGCCCGCGCTGTGGGACGGCAAGCTGGTCATCGCCGACCGCTTTCTCTTCACGGGTCTGGCGCGCGACGTGGCGCGCGGTCTCGATCTCGATTGGGTGCTGAAGCTGTACCAGCCGCTGCTGTGGCCGGACCTGGTCTTCTATTTCGCTGTCTCGCCCATCACGTCCGGCAAGCGCGTCACCGCGGTGCGCATGCCGAATTTCTACGAGGCGGGCCAGGACGTCACGCAGGTGGCCGATCCGGTTGAAAGCTATCAGCGCTTCATCGGACGCGTGATTCGCGAGTACGAGTCGCTGGCGCTGATCTTCAACATGATCACGGTGGACGCCGAGCAGTCGATCGGCGAGCAGCATCATGTGATCCGCCGGCTGTTCCTCGAGGGACAGGAGCGCGCGTGGTCCGACTGGAACGCCGACGCCGTCGCCGAGTGGCTCGCGCTCAAGAACGACAAGGCGGACCGGTGACGAAGAAGAGCACACAGCCTCAGTTGATCGCGGTCGATGGCGTGGACGCGGCAGCCGTGCAGGCCGAGGCCAGGATCGCGCTGGGATCGCCGTCGCGCGGCGGCATCAGCCGGTGGGATGCCTCTGGCGTGTTTCAGGAACTGGCGGTCGCGGAACAGGCGGCTGGCACGCCGTCGGCGCGGACGCTCCTGTTGCTGTACGCGGCCGATCTCGCGTTCAGGCTGCGCTGGCAGATCCGGCCCGCGCTGGCCGAAGGGCGCACCGTCGTGGCCGCGCCGTACATCGACACGGCGGTGGCGTTCGGACGGGCAGCAGGCTTGAAGCCGGCGTGGCTCACGAATCTGTTCCGCTTCGCGCCGCGCCCGAAACATCGGCGGTTCGTCGCCCTGAGCCACGGGCGCACGGCGGCGGTGAAGGATGGGTTCGTCGGTTTCGGTTCGGAACGAATCGCGGACCACG
>JAYVMG010000626.1:0-6045 GCA_043759095.1 Acidobacteriota bacterium
ACCCTCCTCGATCCCGCGGGGATCGATACGGGTCAGTCAGCGTAGCAGGGGGGCCAGATTTGGGCATCAAAGGGGGCCAGATTACGGTAGCGAAATCACGGACGCCATCGAGGTGCGGGATGACGAAGTGGCCGAGGTCGACCGTATGCGCGAGTTGCGGAATAGTCTCCAGAAGGCCGAGGAAGACGAGGTCGACGAGGGCTGACGTCAGGACGATGCTGCTCAGAAGTCCGGCAGGTGAGCGTTTGATGGCGACCGGCGGAGACCACCGGCTTTTGCGGCCAGTGGTCTCGCCATGTTGGGCGTTCTATTAGAAGGAGAGAAGCGGGAAATCCTCTGATGTGAAGGCCTGATGAAAGCACAGGATCCGCTGGAACGATCTGAAATGAGCGGTTCCTTGCATCTCGGTACTACAATCGCGCAGAGGGATTGCGCCACGGCTGGCGATTTGTACGAATTGCGGCCAGAAATGGCGAAAGGACTCGAACCTTCGACCCCCGCTTAGAAGACCGGTACCGGTGCTCAATCCAACCGAGCCGCGAACGCGATATCAACATTGGTTGCCGCGTGTCCAAGACTGTGCCATAGCGGAATGGGTCCGGGATCCGCTTGCTCCCCGGCTGCTCCCCGTCGCGCGCTAGGCGAGAAGTCGATCGAACTAACGGATGTTTTTGTTAAGGATTGTGGAGCCGGCGACCCGACTTGAACGGGTGACCTGCTGATTACGAATCAGCTGCTCTACCAACTGAGCTACGCCGGCCAGGCGGGGAATCACGATTCTACCATGCACGGGCTGCCGTCAGGTATGGCAGAATCCCGGTCCATGATTCTCAGCAAGGACGAACTGATTGGGTTGCTCGGGCAGGAGGTCCGCATCCTCCTGCATCTGGCCGGCAAAGTGGACCGCGCGCAGCTCGACTACCGGCCGACCCCGACGCAGCGCACCACGCTGGAACTCCTCCGATACATGGCGATCATGGGGCCGACCCAACTGGGTGTGATCACCGCCGATGCGTTCAATCGCGCGGGGCTGACCGCCGCCTGGAGGTCCGCGGAAGCCACATCAAAAGCGATGACCTTCGATCAGGCCGTCGCCGCGATTGCCGCGCAGGCCGACGAGTACGCGCGCGTGCTGGGCGCCTGGGCCGACGCCGATTTTCGCATCGAAGTCGATCTGTTCGGAACGAAAGCCACGCGCGCGTCGCTGATCGTCAGCCAGATGCTCAACGGTTACGCTGCGTACCGCACGCAGCTGTTCTGCTACCTGAAGTCGTGCGGCCGTGACGAACTCAGCACAGTGAACCTCTGGGCCGGCGTCGACGCGATGAAGCCCGCCTAGGTCAACGCAGCGCGGTCCAGACTTCGCGCCGAACCAGATCTCTCAGTCCGGCCGACCGGTCGCTGTTCGCCTTCCGCGTCCCTTCGTCCGGGACGACGCGTAGCGTGGCCGCGTCGAGGCCGGCGCCCAGCGCCTGCTCGGCCGCGGCGTTCTTCACGCGGAAGATCCGCAGGTGCGTCCAGTCGGTCACGGTGCCCGGCGCGGGCGTCACAGTCCGCACCTCCTCGAAGACATCCGCCCGGCGCGCGCTCTCGTCAATCGCCTCAGCAGTGTTCTTGATGTAGTCGCTGTACTCCTGCAGCTTGCCCGGCTTCGCGCGCCAGTAGTAGGCGACGAAGACCGGCGCGTCCGCCGCCGCCGGCGGCTGGCCGGCCGTCGCAGAAGGCGGCACGAGCAGTGCCGCGAGCAGGATGAGACCGATGATCTGTTTCATGTTGAGTCCCCAGCCCCCAGACCCTATTTCTTGAAGTAGCTGTCCGTCTTGTCGATCCAGTCCTGCCGGACCGGGCTGAACACGTCGACGACGAGCGTATCCTCGAGCGCTTCTACCTCGTGGACCGCGTGGCCAGGAATCTGCATCACCTCGCCGGCTTTCACGATCGTGTCGACGCCGTCGATCCGGAATCGAATCACGCCTTCAAGCACGATGCTGACCTGTTCGTTGGCGTGAGAGTGGGGCGGCACGACGCCACCTTTTTTCACCTCGAAGCGGCCGACGGTCACATGGTCGCCGGTGATGAATCGGCGCGCGACCGACTCGGTGATCTGCTCACTCGCGACGTCGACCCAGCGGTGGTGTGCCATATAGGTTCCTCGCAGAACTGAAGTGCTGCGCTACGTCTCTTGCAGAACTGAAGTGCTGCGCCACGTCTCTCACAGAACTGAAGTTCTGCGCTACTTGCGTTTGATCGGTGTGTCGGGACGTGGATCGATCACGAACCCGTTGCGGTTCGGCATCTGAATTTTCGGCAGCGTTGTCTCGTCCAGGACCTGCTGCTCGGAGACGAGGCCGTTGAGGAACAACACATACGCCGCGGCAGAGTAGACCTCGTCCGGCGTCAGCGTGCTGGGATGATCGAACGGCATCGCCCGGTTGATGTAGTCCCACAGCGTCGTCGCGTACGGCCAGTAGCTGCCGACGGTCTTCTGCGGTTTCGGCGTCGCGAGCGATCCCTTTCCGCCGGCGAGCACTTCCTGCGGTCCTTCTGTCCCGGTCGGACCGTGACAGGTTTCGCAGCGCCGAGTGTAGACGTCCTTGCCCTTCGCCGCGGTGCCGCTGCCGGCCAGCAGACCTTTGCCGTCCGGCGTCACGTCAATGTCGATCTGTTTCAGCAGCGCGGGATCCGGTGTGTGGCCGAGGCCGAAGGATGGCGCTTGCGCCAGTGCTGCAATGATGACGAGGCTAAGCGCGGTTGCCATTGGTGATCTTTCCGTCCGACGCGACTTTCCACGCCTGGATCCCGTTGTTGTGGTACTGCGAGTTCATGCCGCGGACCGTGATCAGATCCGTCAACGGCGGCTGCGTGTAGCCGGTGCTGTCGGTGCAACGCGACGCGATCACCGTATCCTGGCCGTCCCATGTCCACGGGAGGCGGAAGCGCGTGTGGGCAATCGGCAGCACCGGCGTCTGCAACTCGGCTTTCGTCCACGTCGCGCCGCCATCCGTGGTGATCTCGACGCTGACGATGGCGCCGCGTCCCGTCCAGGCGATGCCGGTCAGCTCGCAGAACGCGCCGGCGACGAGCGTGTCTCCGCCAGAGGGGCGCGTGATGATCGACTTCGCCTCGAGCTCGAACGTGAACTGCCGCGCGCTGCCATCGGGCATCAGGTCCGTGTATTTCGACGTTTCCTCGCGGCTCATCGCCGGCTCGTTCATCACCTTGAGCCGCCGCAGCCATTTCACATTCGAGTTGCCTTCCCAGCCCGGGAGCAACAGGCGCAGCGGGTAACCCTGTTCCGGCCGCAGCGGTTCGCCGTTCTGCCCGTAGACGACCATCGCATCGTCCATCATCTTTTTCATCGGGATGCTGCGATCGTGCTTGCTCGCATCGGCGCCTTCGGCCAACACCCACGTGGCTTTCGGATCGACGCCGCATTCGCGCAGCAGCGTCGAGACTGGCACGCCGGTCCACTCGCTGCAGCTGGTCAACCCGTGAATGCGCTGCACGTCGGACTCGGTGGAGCCGCCACGCCATTCACCGCCGCTGTTGCCCGAGCACTCGATGAAATGAATCCGTGATTTCGACGGCAGTTGCTTCAACTCGTCCACGCTGAACACGAGCGGACGACCGACGAGGCCGTGGATCGTCAGCGTGTGCGTGGCAGGATCGAGTTCAGGCACGCCCGAGTGATGCCTCTCGAAATGGAGAGACGAGGGCGTGATGATGCCGTAGGTCTCGTGCAGCGGCGTGCGGCTCGACGCTTCTTCCAGCGGCACCTTGGTGTTCTGATTGAAGAAGCGCGCGGTCTTCTCGAACTTCGATCGCGACCCGTACGGGCTGACCGCCGCGCCAAGCGCGCGCGGCTCAGCCGCAGGCAGGGAAGTCGTTTTCGATTGGCAAGCGACCAGGGCGGCACTCCATGCAGCGCCGAGTCCGAGGAACCAACGGCGCGAACGGGAATGCTCGTTCTGCATGGCGGCTATTCTACCTACTCGTTTGTAGGATTCGTGATATGCTACATATCTGAACTAGATGGCAGGAACCGAGCGGACAGGGTTGTTTGCGGTGCTGCACGCGTCGAGCGTGCTGGAAGGCCGTGTCGAGGCGCGGCTCTCGGACGTGGGGTTGTCGATGGCGAAGCTGGCTGCGCTCCATCGTCTGACCGAAGCCGGCGAGTCGCTCCCCTTGGGGCAACTGGCAGACCGGCTCGCATGCGTCAAGTCGAACGTGACACAGCTAGTTGATCGTCTCGAAGCGGACGGGTTGGTCAACCGGACAGGGGATCCAAACGATCGCCGCTCCCGACTGGCAGTCCTGACCGACGCGGGTCGGTTCGCCTACACCCAGGGCAGCGAAATCCAGATGCAGGCCGAGCGCGAGTTGTTCGGCGTGTTAACACCGGAAGAGACCGACAAGCTGCACGAACTCCTTGGGAAGCTTCAGCGGTAACGCCCTTTTTTTAACATGTAGTTCACTTATGTACGAAATGACGACTTTGACGCACACGTGGAACGTCGGTGTTGGCCGTGCCGATTCTGCTGCTCGCCTCGACAACGGCGATCGCCTGGATGAGGAGAGGTGACCGATGAGCAACCTGAACCGGCTGTTTCTCGAGGCGCACACGCACAACAAGTGGCTGGACACGCCGGTTGACGAAGCGCTGCTGCGCGAGCTGTACGGGCTCACGAAGTTCGCGCCGACCTCCGCCAACAGCCAGCCGATGCGCCTCGTCTTTGTGAAGAGCCGCGAGGCCAAGGAGCGATTGAAGCCCGCGCTCGCCCCGGGCAACATCGAAAAGACGATGTCCGCGCCGGTCACGGCGATCGTCGCGCACGATCTGGAGTTCTACGAGAAGCTGCCCAAGCTGATGCCGCACGTCGACGCGCGCAGCTGGTTCGCCAACCGTCCCGCGGAGCAGATCGAGCGGGCGGCCTTCCAGGGCAGCTCGATGCAGGGCGCCTACCTGATTCTCGCGGCGCGCGCCCTGGGTCTCGACTGTGGGCCGATGGCCGGCTTCAACAACGGACTGGTCGACCAGACCTTCTTTCCGGACGGCACGTGGCGCTCGAACTTTCTGGTGAACCTGGGCCACGGCGATCCTGCAGGCGTGTATCCGCGCAACCCGCGCCTCGATTTCGACGAGGCCTGCAGGATTGTGTGACCTGACGGTCCGGCTTGCGACCGGTACGACCCTGCGCTACGATTGATGGTTCGGAGCTTTCTAAAAATCATCACTGCAGGGTCGTACACCGAGCATGTCCGATACGCCCGTCTCCGGGTCCGCTGAAACCCAATACATCACCGTGCGCGGCGCGCGCACGCACAACCTCAAGAACATCGACCTGACGCTGCCCGTCGGTCAGCTGATCATCGTGACCGGCGTCAGCGGATCGGGGAAGTCGTCGCTCGCCTTCGACACGATCTACGCCGAAGGGCAGCGCCGCTACGTCGAATCGCTGTCCGCCTACGCGCGCCAGTTCCTCGAGCGCATGGAGAAGCCGGACGTCGATCGCATCGACGGCATCTCGCCGGCGATCGCCATTCGCCAGAAAAACAGCATCCGCAACCCGCGATCGACCGTCGGTACGACGACCGAGATTCACGACTACATGCGGTTGCTGTTCGCCCGGGTCGGCCGCACGTATTGCCGGCAGTGCGGCAAGGAAGTCGTGCGCGAAACCGCGGAAGTAGCGGCGCGCCAGCTGAGCGAGCTGCCGTCGGGTACGCGGCTGCTGCTCGGATTCGATCTCCCACTCGTCGATGTGTCCGCGTCCAGTGTGGATACGCCCGAGGTGGACGAGATGGCGGAGCGCGACGAGTCACCAGCGGCGAGTCCCCAGGATCAGCCTCAGGCGAAAAAAGACAACGTTGCGCGGAAGACGGTCGCGGTGGACCCGGCGTCAGCCGGCGTCGTCGAGACCACGATCGCCAGCCTGCGCCGCAAGGGATTCGCGCGGCTGCTCATCGACGGCCAGGCGGTGTCGTTCGACGACCTCGACCCGGCGTCGCTGCGCAATCGCACGGTGCTCCAGGTGATCGTCGATC
>JAYVMG010000627.1:0-35090 GCA_043759095.1 Acidobacteriota bacterium
AGCCCTTCGACGTCGATGGCCAGTCGGACCGTTCCCCGCAGGCGCCTGAGCTGCGCATAGCCGCTGCTGGCGGCGACGAGCTTCAGCCCGCGGCGAATCGTCTCGGTGACGCCTTCTCCTGTCTCACGCTGGGCTTTGTCCAGCAGATCGGTCGGGACGTGGACGGTGATCTTGCGGACCGGCATCATACCGCGAGAATGCCAGCATTAATACCATAAGTCAATACGGCAACGCCTCACGGTGTTCGCGCTCTGCGCGTCACATCGGTCGGCGCAACAGCACGTAGACGGCTCCTGCGCCGCCGTCGGACCGCGGCGCATCGGCGTAGGCGAGGACGGCGTGATGCGTCCGCAGGTACGCGCGCACACGCTCTTTCAGCACGGCCACGCCGCCAGGCGATCGCAGGCCGCGGCCGTGGACGATGCAGATGCAGCGGTGGCGGCTGTGGCGGGAGGCGTCGAGGTACTGCTTCACGCTGGCGCAGGCAGCGGCGGCGGTCATGCCGTGGAGGTCGCGGCGGTCCGCCGCGACATACTCCCCGCGTTTCAGTTTTCTGATCTCGCGCCGGTCCACTCCGTGCGCGGCGAAGTCTTCATCTGATTGATCATCATCGACAGTGGCGTTGACGGAACGTGATGCCGCAGGCGGAAGCGTGACGGGTGGCGCGGCGCGCACGCGCCTGCGAGCGTCTGGGGGCAGCGGTACGACCGCATCGTCCGCCATCGCGCGAGCGAAGGCGTCAGCGTCTGAGGCGTCCGCGTGCTCGTCGCGCTTCTTCACCAGGCGATTCTATGTGAGCCCAGCGTCGCCGATGGCCGCGAGCGGCAGGTGGTAATCGGCCGTTGATGGCTGTCCCCTGACGGCCACACGAACTGTCCGGCCACGCGGACGCCGGCGTCGTGCGCGGACGGACTCGCGCCGTGACTGGTCAACAATGCGCCCCGCGCGGTGGGCATCGTCGTTGCCAGACGCACTGCTCATGAGCCCAACCGACGATCAGAAATCCTCTTCCTCGCGCCGCGAGTTTTGTGTGCGCACCTGCCAGGCGGTCTCGATGCTGACGATCGGCGCGGCGTTTCCGGCTTGCGGCGGCAGTTCGATGTCAACCAGTTCGGCGCCGCCCCTGCCGACCGTCTCAGGCACGCTCGTCGGCCGCGATCTCTCGATCACAATTGACTCCGCATCCCCGCTGGCGGCCATCGGCGGCGCGGCCACCATCATCGCGTCGACGGGCACGTATCTGATCGCGCGCACCGCGCAGAACACATTTACCGCGTTGACCGCGGTCTGTCCGCATGCAGGATGCGCCGTGTCCGGCATCGCCAATTCCCTCTACGTCTGCCCGTACCATGGCGCGGAGTTCAATCTGAGCGGCGGAGTCGTGCAGGGGCCGGCGACGTCCTCGCTGCGTCCGTTCCCGACGACGTTCGCCAATAATGTGGTGACGATCGGCGTGTGAGGCGATGAGAACGAGTCGGCGCGTGTTCTAATACGCCGCATGACTTCTTCCCTTCGTGTGCGCGCGCTGGCCGTTGCGGCGATCGTCGCGACCGTCGCGCTCCGGATCGCCGCTGTCACGCGACTGCCGTCGGCGGACGGCCAGTTCTGGGACATCCAGGACACCTCGCCCTGGTCGCAGGACAGCGGCGGCATCGCCACGGGCGGACGCGCGAATCCCTTCAACGGTTTCGGCTATCTGAAGCTACGCGTGCGCACCGCGCGCGGCGCGACGCTCGTGCCACATCAGTACCTCACCGGTTTCGGACTTGCGCACGACGGCCACGAGCGTTTCGATTCGATCACGCCCATCGTGTCCGGCGACATCCTCGTGGCGCGCGCGATCTACGCACCGAAGGATGCCAACTATCTCCGCTATGTCGACAGCTACGCTAACGCCGCCACCGAGAATCGTGTCATCGACGTCGCCTGGGGTGGTGCGGCGGGCGCGTTCGAGGACGGCGGACCCGTGACGGTGGCGACCTCGTCGAACGGCAACGCGACGATTGATCTGACGGACAGCTTCGTAACGGTGATGCAGAACGCGAGGCGCGCGAGCGATCCGATGCGCGGGCCGTCTGGTCATGGACCATCCGCACACGTGCTCGGCTCGCATGCCGCCGGACTGCTCACCGCCGTCGGCGATATGTACGCCGATCCTTTCACCAATCGCTGGCCTGGCTTCGATCCCGCGCACATCGGCTACGTGTTCACGCTGACGCTGAAGCCGGGACAGACCGTCGCTCTGATGACCTTCGTTGTGAAAGGGCTGAGCGAGATCTACGATCCCCGCGGCGGGTTCCCGATCCCGCTGCGCGATGCCCTGGTCACGCCGAAGTATTCCGCGCCGTACGCCGGCGATGCGCCGAAGATTCCCGGCGCGGGCGCGGAGATCGCGCACGTCACCGACATCGCGCGTCGCCTCGTCGCCGCGCCGGATGTGCGCGGGCTCACGCCATTGCAGCGATCGCAGATCGTCAACTGGCGCGTGTCTGCCGCTGCATCGCGTACGGTCCCGGCATTCTCTGTCGTGGAGAGAACCGTTCCGCAGATCCAGGACGCGCTGACGCGTGGGGAAACGACCTCGGAAGATGTGGTCCGCGGATACCTGGCGCGCCTCTCGCTCCTCGATCGCCACGGCCCGATGCTGCGGTCGATGCTCGCGCTCAATCCGGCGGCGATCACGGCCGCGCGCACGCTCGACGCCGAACGCGCGGCTGGCGGCGCCCGCGGTCCGATGCACGGCATCCCGGTCATTTTCAAAGACAACATCGACGTCCTCGGCCTGCCGACGACGGGCGGATCGCGCGCGCTGGCGGATCATCGGCCGCGCCTCGACTCGCGCGTGGCCGCCGGCATGCGCCGCGCCGGCGCCGTGCTGCTCGGGAAGGCCAACCTCGACGAGTTTCCGTTCGGCGACTTCGGCATCAGCACCGTCGGCGGCACGATTGGCAACGCGTTCGACCCGACGCTCAGCACGTCCGGCTCGAGCGGCGGGACGGCGACCGCGGTCGCGACCAGCCTCGCCACGCTCGGCTTCGGCACCGACACATGCAACTCCCTGTCGAACCCGGCGTCGTTCGCGTCGCTCGCCACGATTCGCACCACCCGCGGCCTCACGAGCCGCGCCGGCGTCATGCCGCTCAACACTTATCAGGACGCCGTCGGACCGATCGCGAAATCGATTCGCGAACTGGCGCTGGCGCTCGATCAGGTGACGGGGCCGGATCCCGAAGACGACGCGACGGCGGACGCGGCACGGCATATCAGTGGGTCGTTCACGGCCGCACTCGACGCCAACGCGCTGAAGGGCGCGCGCATCGGCGTCATCCGTCAGCTGTTTGTCGGGGTCACCGGCGAACGCGAGGCTGCTGCGACGATGGAGACCGTGATCGGGGAGATGCGGACGGCGGGTGCGACCGTTGTGGACGTGACGATTCGCGATCTCGACGCGCGCTACGTTCAGGCGCGAGGCAGCGCGCCGGGCTCACTGAAGGCGGCGTGGACGTCGTACCTCACCCGCGGCGCCGCGGCGGAAGCGCCGGTGCTCACGATCGAGAACCTGCTGGCGTCTGGGAAACTGGCGCCCGTCAGCGCAGGACGGCTGCGTGATGCGCTTCAGCCCACGCCCTCCGGCGATGAATTGCGCGCAGCCACCGCGAAGTTCTACGCGACGCGTGACGAATTCCGCGCGCTGTTTGTCGACGCGATGGAGCAGCAGCACCTGAACGGCCTGCTGTATCCCGCGAATCTCGCGCGGCCGAACACGCACGAAGGTGGGCTGGAGCGCTACGGCGAAGAACCCGGCACGTGTCAGGAAAGCGCGATGACGGGCCTGCCGCAAGTCACCGTGCCGGCCGGCTTCCTCGGCAACAGGTATCCCTTCGGCGTTTCGTTTCTCGGACGGTTGTGGGACGACCGCCGCCTGCTCGCGCTCGCCTACGCCTACGAGCAGGCCACGCACCATCGGCGCCCGCCGCCCCGCTAGTGCGTCATGCCGTACACGAGATAGTTCACGCCGAGTTTGTAGGCCTCGTTCGTGTCGTCCACCGGCCGCAGCCCGCGGCCGGACCATTCCCAGAACTGCGAGATATCGGTGTTGTAGTTCACGATCATCACGAGCCGCTTGCTCGGGTCGTTGTCTTCGTACACGCCTTTGAAGACCGGCCGGCCGTTGTTATAAGCCTGTGGGAAATTGTCGAGCGTCGTGATTTCGAAGAACGAATGGAAAATCGGATGTGCGAGGTCCATGTCGAAGAACTGCACGCCTGGCAACACACGATTCATGTTCCGCTCGAATGGCTCCCACCCGCCGGTCGGCACGCCTCGCCAGCCGAGCACCTTGAAATCGTCGACGATGACGAAGCCGCCCTTCCGGATGTAGGTGCGCAGCGCGGCGGCGCCGGTGTCGCTCAACGTCCACCAGCCGACTTCAATGATGTACGCCACCGGATACTTGAACAGTTCCGGATCCTCCAGCGTGAGCACATTGACGTCGTCCGTGCGCGCGTTGAAGAAGCTGAGGTCGTTCATGATCCGCATCAGGTGTTCTTCGGCCTGCGGAAAGCCGTGGACCCACGCCGGTCGTCCGCCGGCCCAGTCGCCGCCTGGGGCAGTGTCGTACTTGACACGAACGAAGGTGAACTGCCCGTCGTAGGGTACGTTGTGAATGGGCGGCACGCGACCGAACCCGCCGAACCCGCCGTCGAAGCGGCGCTGCGCGAGTGCCACGGCCGCCACGCACAGCACGAGGACTCCGGCGATCAGGAACCTGCGGGACACAGACTGATCCTACGCTCGCCCTTGCGCCTCCCGCTACAAGGCGCTTTCTTTACGCGCGCCGCAGGCGGGCGACTTTGTTGTCTCGCTCGGTCGTGAGGTGCTCGCGCTCGCGGCGGTACTGCTGGTCGAGCGTCTCGCGTTCGCCGGGGTCGAGGGTGCTCTGGACCTTCGATTGATGCAGCACTTCCAGCTCCGCGAGTTTCGCTTCGTAGAAGTTGCGCGCCTCGGCGATCGCGGCCTTCTGCGCGTCGGTCACCGGCGTCGTCGCGATGCCCGCGTCGGCATCCTTTTTCGCGAGGCGTTCCATCGCGAGTTCGAGAGAGGACTTCAAAGGCTTTTCATCGGTCATTGCAGGGTTCCGTTTCTGACCCACACCGTGCTGCCGACGGTGACGGTAAGGTCCGTGAAAAAATTCCAGCGCACGTACGCCGGCTGACCCGGCGCGGCGGCGACGCCGCCGCCGAGTTCCGTATTGTCGCCGAGCGAGAGTCGGACGACGCCCGCGCCGTAACCGTAGTACGGAATCCAGGGACCGCGCCTGGGGACGGCGAGTAGCGGGTTGAATCCCACTCCGATTTCGCGGAATGCGCGTCCCGCGGCGCCCGCCTTCTCCATCTCGGCTTCAACCGCGTCCTTGCCGCTCGCCGCGATGATCTCGACGACCCGGCCTTTCGCGAAGCGCAGCTTCAAGCCGTCCACCGGCCGGCCATCCCACTGCGACGGCGGAAACGCGATGACGCCTTCCACCGTATCCTCGAGCGGCGCTACGCGAACGACGCCGGCCGGTAGTTCGATTTCATGGTCGACAAGCACCTTGCCCTGCGCCGTGCGCGCCGCGGACGCGTCGCCATCCTGGAGATTCGCCGGACGGTCGCCGACGCGGAACCGCAGATCGGTCCCCGCGGGCGACGTGATGTGCACGTCCCCGCTCGCCAGGGCGGCGGCGAAGCGGCGCTCGATCTCGCCGAGCGCTTTGTAGTCGGTCTGCAACATGGCACGCTGGTAGTTCGCATCCATCTCGGGCCGCGACGGCAGCGGCTGGCCGGCGATGGGATATGCGCTGCCGTTTTCGATCCAGTGGAAATGAATCGTGCGGCGTCCGCGTTGCTCGGACAGGTCGTCTTTCAGCCAGTCCTGCATGGCCAGGTACGCGGGGTGCGACGTGTTGGCGCCCGGCATCATGATCGCTGCGTCGATATCCCTGAACATTGTCTTGTAGTGCGTCCGCGCCTCGCGCGCGCCCTTCTGTAGCACGGCCGCGTCGAACGTCTCCGGCACAGGCTCGCGCAGCACGTTGACGACGCCGAGGTCGACGCCGCCTGCCCGCATCACTTCATACCGGATGTACGGCAGCAGGTCCTCGAAGATGCCGGGATGCGCGATGGACAGCACGCGCTCGCCAGGCTTCAGCGCCAGTTGCTGGACGAGGCGCTTTGCGATGGCGGAGTAGTCGAAGGTCTGGCGCGGCTGCGCGACGAGCGCGGTCGCGAAGGTGAGCGCGAGGGTGAAGGGGAGCAGGCGTCGCATGACGCCTGCGATGGTAGCTCAGTTCCTGAACGTGATCTGCGACGCCGTTGCGGTCTTTTCGCCGGTCATCGTGCCGCGGACGGCCAGATTCTTCCCGACGCTGACGGCGGTGCAACCGCCGCCGACGAACTGCGTGGAGGCGGTGAGCGTCACCGTATATTCGCCGATCTGCACCTTGAGCGCTGGGCACGCGGAGCCGAAGACGATGCCGGTCACCCCGCCCTCGCCTTCGACTTCCGCCGTCGGTTGAGGCGCGCTGGCGCGCACGGTGACTCTGGTCGCGACAATGCTGCCATCGGTGTTTCTCGAGCCCTTCACACCCACCGTCACGCCGGCCTTGAGATCGGCGCAGACGCCGCTGACGTACTGCGTCGATGCGTCCACCTTGATCAGGTACGTGCTGATGAAGAACTGAAGCGCCGGGCACGACGTGCTGGTGCTGACGCTCGAGATGGCGCCTTCGCCGTCAACCGGCTCGGACGGCCGGGTGGGCTCGGTCGGCGTCGTTGGCGTCGTCGGCGTCGTGGGTGTGGTCGGTGTCGTCGGCGTGGTGACGTCCCGGAACGCGATGTTCGTCGCGACGATCGGGCCGTCGCCCGTGCGAGTGCCGGTGAGCGCCACTTTCGATCCGGCCTTGAGGTTCGCGCAGACGCCGAGTTCCCAATGCGTCGCTGTGGATGTCGTGACCGTGTAGGGACCGACCAGGAAGCTCAGCGCGGGACACGCTGTCGTGGACACCAGCGACGTCACCACGATGTCGGTGCTCACCGGCGTGGACGTCGTCGGTGTGGTCGGCGGCGTCGGAGCTGTCGGCGTCGTGCCGCCGCTGAGGATCGTAATCTGCGATGCGTAGACCGTCTGGCTGCCTTCGGTCGTGGCGCGCACCGTCATCGAGACCACGGTGCCGGCTCGAAGGCTTGCGCACGTCCCACCGCTGTAACTTGTCGCCGCATCCGTTTTGATCAAGTACGTGCTGACCATGAACTGGAGCGCCGGACACGACGTGCCGCTGACGAGCGAGGAAATGGTGTTTCCCGACCCCTCGTTCGCGGTCACGTGCGCGCCGCCGACCTCGGATGCGGTGGCTGTCGAGAGGCCACTTGAGGGCGCTGTCGTTGCGCCGCGGTCTGAACTGCAGGCGGCCAGCGGGAGGATGGCGGTTAAAGCGATCATCACCGCGGAGAATCGGAAAGTCATACCGGTCGCGTATCACGATGCGTGCCATAGCTCAGCTTCAGTAGGTTCTGCCAATAAGTCACAGGTTTTAAGTGGGTTGCACGTTGGCGCGTATTACCAGCGAACCGAAGGAATGAGCCATTTTTTGGCACCGCTGACACAAATTGTTTAGCCACGGCGTGGTACCTTGGAGAGATATGCCTCTCGTGACCCTGGACCGTGTGTCGATGGCATACGGTCATCTCCCGCTGCTCGACGAAGTGGCCATGCAGATCGATGCGCGCGAGCGCGTGTCGGTGATCGGACGCAATGGCACCGGCAAGTCGACGCTCCTGAAAATCATCAGCGGAGAGATCGCGCCCGACTCCGGGACGCTCTGGCGCCAGCCGTCGATGCGTATTGCGCGACTCGAACAGGATGTGCCGCTGTCGGCGCACCGGACAGTGTTCGACGTGGTCGCCGAAGGGCACACGCATCATCTGGAAGCGGACGAGGCGTGGCTGCGCGAGCATCACGTGGAATTGATTCTGTCGCGCCTCGATCTGCCGGCGGAGTCGATTGTCGATACGCTCTCCGGCGGATGGCGGCGGCGCGTGCTGCTGGCTCGCGCGCTCGTGGGCCAGCCCGACCTGCTGCTGCTCGACGAACCGACGAACCATCTGGATATCGACGCCATCCAGTGGCTCGAGAGTTTCCTCGCCGAGTACGAGGGCGCAGTGATGTTCGTCACGCACGACCGGGCGTTCCTCCAGCGTCTGGCGACGCGGATCATCGAACTCGATCGCGGCAAGCTGACATCGTGGCCGGGGAACTACGCGACGTACCTGCGCAGGAAGGAAGAGGCGCTCGCCAACGAGCAGGTGCTGGCGGACAAGTTCGACAAAAAGCTCGCCGAAGAAGAAGTGTGGGTGCGGCAGGGGATCAAGGCCCGGCGCACGAGGAACGAAGGCCGCGTCAAGGCGCTCGAGGCGATGCGCGCCGAACGCGCGGCGCGGCGCGAGCAGATAGGGAACGTGCGTCTGCAAGTGGAGCAGGCGGAGCAGTCCGGCAAGCTCGTGTTCGAAGCCAAAGGGATCTCGAAGGGCTTCGCCGGTACGCCGGTGGTCCGCGAATTCTCCACGCGTGTGATCCGCGGCGATCGCATCGGCCTCATTGGCCCCAACGGCGCCGGCAAGACCACGCTGCTGCGGATGCTGCTGGGTGAACTGCAGCCGGACGCCGGCGAGATCCGGCTCGGCGCCAACGTGCAGATCGCGTATTACGATCAGCAGCGCGAGCAGCTCGATCCCGAGCGCACCGTGTTCGACACGGTCGGCGAAGGCAACGATACCGTGACGTCGAACGGGCGCACGCGTCACGTGCACGCCTACCTGCGCGACTTCCTGTTTTCCGACGAGCGCGCGCGGTCACCGGTGAAGGCGCTGTCGGGAGGCGAGCGCAACCGGCTCCTCCTCGCGCGGCTCTTCACGCGTCCGGCCAACGTGCTGGTGCTTGACGAACCCACCAACGATCTCGATCTCGAGACGCTGGAGTTGCTCGAAGAGCAGCTTGTTGAGTGGCCGGGAACGTTGCTGCTGGTCAGCCACGATCGCGCATTCCTCGACAACGTCGTCACCAGCACGTTTGTGTTCGAGGGCGACGGCCGCGTGCAGGAGTTCGTCGGCGGGTACGAGGACTGGGTACGGCAGCGGCTCGCGGAGAAGAACGCCAACTCCGGCGGGTCCCGGAAGTCCCGGCCGGCGGATCCGGCGCCTGTCGAGAAACCGAAGACGACGAAGGTCGTCGCGCGCCCCAAGAAGCTGTCGTACAAGGAACAGCGGGAGCTGAACGAGTTGCCGGCGGTGATTGACGCGCTGGAGACCGAGCAGCGCGCACTGGCGGAGCGGGTGGCGGCGCCGGAGTTCTACAGGGAAGGCGCGGAGGCGATCAAGGCGTCGCTCGCGCGAGTCGAGGAGTTGCCACGAGAGCTCGCAACGGTCTACGCGCGCTGGGCCGAGCTCGACGCGCGAAAGTAGGGCACGACTTCAGTCGTGCCCCACTCCCGATCAATGAATCGCGCCGCTGTGCTGGTTCGCGCACGCCTGGCACACGCCATCGTCGTGCATCCACTCCGGCGCGGTGCTTCGCCCGCAGTACTGGCACACACAGAATCGCGAGAGCCGTGATTCCCGCGCGCCTTTGATCAAGACCGCCAATGCGTTGAACAGCGCGGTCTCGGGCAGCCGCCGCCATTTCAGGATGCCCACCCGCCGCGGTTTCGCCGCGAACGTGAACGGCGTCTCCCACACGCCCGCGAACTCGGACACGATGACGCTGGTCTCGGTCAGCGAGACGACGACGTCGGCGGGCTCCCCGCCGACAAACTGCACCGAGCCGTCTGCGGCTTCCTGGCGATCAACCGGGGTCGACAGATTCGTGTCCAGAAATGCGAGGAGTTGTTCGTAGCGTTCAGGGGCATCCATAGAGTCAGTCCACATTATGATGGCGTTTCATGCCCGAACCGAGACCCGCGGATTGCCGGCTTGGCGACGAGGCGCTCGCCCGGGGCGCGTGGGGCGACGCGCGCGCCGCGTTCGAGCGGGCGCTGGCCGCGCGCGAGAGTCCGGAAGCTCTCGAGGGGCTCGGGCTTGCCGGCTGGTGGCTCGATCTCGCCGACGTCGTCTTTGACTCGCGCGAGCGCGCGTACCGACTGTACGGCGACCGCGGCGACCGTACCGCCGCCGCCCGCGTCGCCGTCTGGCTCGCCTGGGACGCGTGGGCCTTCCGCGGCGAGCACGCCGTCGCCAGCGGCTGGCTCCAGCGGGCCCGCACGCTGCTCCAGGGCGCCGGCGACGTCCCCGAGCTCGCGTGGCTCGAGCTCCGCGAAGGCGCGCTCGCGCTGCTGGACGATGGCGATCCGGATCGAGCGCACCGGCATGCCGCGGAAGGGATCCGCATCGGGCGCGCGACGCGCACACTCGATCTGGAAATGCTCGGACGTGCGCTGCAGGGGCTCGCGCTCGTCGCGTCGGGCGCCGTTGCCGAGGGGATGCGCGCGCTCGACGAAGTCAACACAGCGGTCGTCGCCGGCGAATTGACGGATCTGATCGCTATCGGCCTCTCGTGCTGCTACATGATTGCGGCGTGCGATCGCGTGCGCGACTACGACCGCGCCGTGCAGTGGTGCATGCGGCTGAAGGCGTTCTGCCAGCAGTGGGGGCTGCGGCCGCTGTTCGCCGTGTGCCGCACGCAGTACGCGTCGATCTGTATGTGGCGCGGCACCTGGCTCGAAGCCGAGCAGGAGCTGGTGAGCGCCACCGACGAACTCGCGGCGAGCCGGCCGGCGATGACCGCCGACGGTCTGGTGCGTCTCGCGGAACTGCGCCGTCGGCAAGGGCGGCTCGTTGAGGCGGCGTCGCTGTTCGAGCGATCCGAGCCGCATGGGCTCGCGTCGCTCGGGCGCGCCGAGCTCGCGTTCGATCGCGGCGATCTGCGCGCGGCGGCGGATCAGGCGGAGCGCTATCTGCGACGCATCCCGGCGCACAACCGCACCGATCGCGCGACCGGGCTCGATCTGCTCGTCCGCGCACGGGTCGGCGCCGGCGATCAGGACGGCGCGAAGACCGCGCTTGCCGAGCTGACCGCCATCGCCGCGCTCGTCGCCACCGTGCCGCTTCGCGCCGCCGCGAGCCTCGCGGCCGGCTACGTCGCCATGGGACATCGCGACGCGGATGACGCGCGCCGGCATCTCGAGGACGCGGTCGATCTGTTTCGGCAGAGCGGCGCGCCGTACGAGCTGGCGCGGGCCCGCATCGAACTGGCGCGGGCGCTCGCTGCGCTCGGGCGTACCGTCTTGGCGGCCGAGGAAGTGCAGCGCGCGATCAATCTCCTCTCGGAACTGAAGGCGGAACTGGATCTGTCGCGCGCGCGCGCGCTGCTCGAGACGCTATCGGTCGAGCAGCCGTCGGCAACGAGTCCTGACGCGAACGCCGCAGGCCTCACCGCCCGCGAACGGGAAGTGCTGCGTCTGGTGGCCGATGGACTGAACAACCAGGCGATCGGCGAGCGGCTGTTCGTCAGCGAGCACACCGTCCACCGGCACGTCGCGAACATCTTCAGCAAGCTCAGCGTCTCGTCGCGCGCCGCCGCGGTCGCGCAGGCGGCCCGCCGCGGCCTCCTGGCCTGAACGGGCCATTTTCGGTCCTGACCGCAAAATGACCCGTCCGTGGGACGCGCAACCAGGGGCGTGCTCGCTACAGTGGCTGCGGAGGAACACACATGAACACGACCGCTCGCCGCATCTTCCTGACGTTCGCCTGCGTCGCCGCCGGATCGCTGGCTGGCGTCACCGCCCAGACTCGCGCCCATGTGATCCAGTCGCCGAAAGACGCGCAGTGGGGACCGGCCCCGCCGATGCTGCCGGCCGGCGCGCAGATCGCGGTCCTCGCCGGCGATCCGGGGAAGGCCGCGCCGTACACGATTCGCCTGAAGTTCCCCGCCAACTATGCGATTCCCGCGCACTCCCATCCCACCGACGAGCACGTCGTCGTCACCGCCGGATCGCTGTCGCTTGGGATGGGCGACACGTTGACGAAAGCGGCGGGGAACACGACCCTTGGCGCCGGCGGCTTCGCGCTGATGCCGGCCGGCATGAGTCACTTCGCCTACGCGGGCGCCGCCGGAGCCACAATCGTGCTGTCCGGACAGGGTCCGGTGGAGTTCAAGTACGTGAACGCCGCTGCCGATCCGCGCAACGCGAAGACGACCGCCCGATAGGCGTCGACCGGATCCATCAGGCCTGCCTCAGCGGCAGGCCTGATGCTGACAATCGCAGCGCAGCTCCGTTGTCTGTCCTTTTTCCTTGCAGTGCTCGCAGCAGTATTTTCCGTGAGGACCGCCTCGTTGGACCGCGCAGTTGCAGGCAGGGTGGGCGCACTTGTCAGGGTCAGCCATCGCGAGCCTCCTCCGCTGGATTCTACACCTGCCTGCTCCGCACGCGCCGCGAATTGGCCGGCCGCCGGCTGCGTTACACGCGAGAGCCCGCGACCACGTCGCACGCCGGGGCCGCCGGCTGAATCGGCGTGCCCTGTGATCGCACAAGGTCGTGGTACGCCGACACGATGCGGCCAGTGACCGGGCCGATGCCGCCTGTGCCGATCGTCCAGCCGCCGCCGCACGTGAGGGCAACGCCGCGTCCGCGACCGGCCGGATGGTTTGAAAACCTTATAGAATTCCCAGAAGCGACCTTCTGCGACTGGTTCCGCATCGACATCCACAGTGTTGGTTGTCGACGTGGCCGACGATGATATCGAAGGAGAAGAACTGTAATGCTGCTGCACCTGGTGAGTTTCAAGTACAAAACGCACGTCGACGCCGACACGCAGGCGCAACACCGCCAGCGCCTGGCCGCACTGAAAGGTATAGACGGCGTGATCGACCTGAAGGTTGGCGAAGACGTCGTCCACTCGCCGCGGTCGTTTGACACGGGGTTGTCCGTGACGTTCCGGGATCGCGCGGCGCTCGACGCGTACCAGAAGCACGATCAGCACGTGCCGGTCGCGCAGTTCGGCGCGGGGCTCTGCGAGCAGATCGTCGCGGTCGATTTCGAGATTTAAGACCGCCTCATGAAGGCCGCGATGTATGGCGCCTTTCACCTCGACCCGGCGCAGCGCCGCATCGTCGCCTCCCGGCTCCAGGGCGACACGATTGTCGCCAGCCGGTAGCGGCTGCGCCGCTCCGCAGACATCTAATTACCTGTCCCGCTGCCTCGTTCCGCGATACGATTTCGCGTTCGCGTTTTTCATTGTACGAGGTGGCTATGTTCAGGAAATATGCGGCGATCGTCGCGCTGGCGGTGAGCGTCATGGTGGCCGCGCCGTCCGCGCAGAAAGCGGCGACGGCGTCCAAGGTCACCGCGCCGAAGGATCAGTTCGGTTGGGCCGTCGGCGACGACTACCGCCTCGTCAACTACACCCAGTACACCGACTATCTGAAGAAGCTGCAGGCGCAGTCGGAACGCATGCTGGTGACCGACATCGGCAAGACGGAAGAAGGCCGCACGGAATTTACGGCCATCATCACGTCGCCGGAAAACCTGCGGAGGCTGCCGCTGATCAAGGCGGCGAATCGTAAGCTCGCGCTGGCCGAAAACCTGACCGACGATCAGGCGCGCGTGCTGGCGCGCGAGGGCAAGACCGTGGTGTGGATCGACGGCGGCCTGCATGCCACCGAGGTGCTGGGCGCACAGCAGCTGATCGAGACGATCTACCGTCTCAACACGAGGACCGATCCCGAGACGCTGCGGATCCTCAACGACACCATCATCCTCTGCACGCTGGTGAACCCGGACGGCATGGAACTGGTCTCGAACTGGTACATGCGCGACGCCGACGAGAAGCGCCGGTCGACGAACGGCATCCCGCGCCTGTATCAGAAATACATCGGCCACGATGACAATCGCGACTTCTACATGATGAACATGTCGGAGAGCGTGAACGCGAACAAGCAGATGTACCGCGAGTGGTTTCCGGCGATCATGTACAACCACCACCAGACCGGTCCGGCCGGCGCCGTGCTGTTCGCGCCGCCGTTCCGCGATCCGTTCAACTACAACTTCGATCCGCTGATTCCACTCGGCATCGATATGGTCGGGGCGGCGATTCACACGCGGCTGGCCGCCGAGAACAAGCCGGGAGCGGTGATGCGGACCGGTGCGCCGTATTCCACGTGGTTCAACGGCGGCCTTCGAACGACGTCGTACTTCCACAACCAGATTGGCATTCTCACGGAGAGTATCGGCAACCCGACCCCGGTCGAGATTCCGTTCGTGCTCGACATGCAGCTGCCGCGCGCCGATGCGCCAAACCCGATCGCTCCGGGGGTGTTTCCGTTCCGCACCGCCATCGAGTACTCGATCACGATGAACTACGCCATTCTCGATCTGGCGTCGAAGCGACACGAGGATTTTCTCTACAACATGTATAAGATGGCGAAGAACGCCATCGACAAGGGCAACCGCGATAGCTGGACGATCCATCCCAAGCGCATCGAGGCGGCGCGAGAGGCGATTGAAGCGACGCAGGCCGGCGCCTCACGCGGCGCCGAGAACATCGGCCCCCGCGGCGGGCGAGGCGGCGGTCCGGGTCGGGGCGGTGCGCCCGTCGCCATCTACAACAATGTCCTGCACGATCCCAAGATGCGCGATCCGCGCGGCTTCATCCTGCCGTCGGACCAACCCGACTTCCTGACCGCGACCAAATTCGTCAACACGCTGATCAAGGCGGGTGTCTTCGTGCACCGCGCGACCGCGCCGTTCACGGTCGCAGGCACGCAGTATCCCGCCGGCTCGTATGTGGTGAAGTCGGCGCAGGCCTTCCGTGCCCACGTGCTGGACATGTTCGAGCCGCAGGATCATCCGGACGACATTCCCTACCCCGGCGGCGCACCGCGCCCGCCGTACGACGTCACCGGCTACAACATCGCGTACTCGATGGGGATCAAGTACAACCGCATCCTCGACGCGTTCGACGGCCCGTTCGAGAAGATTCCGGATCTCGCGCCAGTGCCGGCGGGCAGCGTCACGCAGGCCCCGAGCGGCGGCGGCTACCTGCTGAGCCACGAGGTGAACGACGCGTTCGTCGCCGTCAACCGTCTGCTGAAGGCGAACGAAGAGGTGTTCTGGCTGAAGACCACCGCGAGCGCGAACGGCAAGATCTACCCCGTGGGGACGATGTTTGTTCCAGCGAAGACGACGACCCTGCCGATTCTGCAGAAGCTGGCAGCGGACAAGGGCCTCGCGTTCGATGCCGTGTCCGCGAAGCCTGCGGGTGAGTCGATGAAGCTGAAGCCCGTGCGCATCGGCCTATGGGATCAGTACGGCGGATCGATGCCATCGGGCTGGACGCGCTGGCTCTTCGAGCAGTACGAGTTCCCCTTCGAGGTCGTGTTTCCCGTGACGCTCGACGCAGGCAACCTGAACGCGAAGTTCGACGTGCTGGTGTTCGTCGATGGCGGGATTCCCGAGCGTGAAGGTGCGGGCGGCGGCGGTTTTGGCGGCCAGCCCCCGGCTGACTCGGTGCCGGCGGAGTTCCGCGGAACGCTGGGACGCGTCACGGTGTCGAAGACGGTGCCGGAACTCAAGAAGTTCGTCGAGAACGGCGGGACGGTGCTAGCGATTGGATCGTCCACGTCGTTGGGCAAGCATCTCGGGCTGCCGATTCGCGACGCACTGGTCGAGCGTGTGGCCGGCGGCGTCGAGCGTCAACTGCCGCGCGAGAAGTTCTACATCCCGGGGTCGATCCTCGAAGCGCGGATCGACAACACGCAGCCGCTGGCCTACGGCATGGGCGATCGCGCCATGGTGTTCTACGACGAGAGCCCGGCGTTCCGGTTGCAGCCGGACGCGGGCATGAAGGGCGTGAAGCCGATCGCCTGGTATGACGGCCCCGCGCCGCTGCGCAGCGGCTGGGCCTGGGGTCAGCAGTACCTGGATCAGGCGGTCTCGATCATCGAAGCCCCGGTCGGCAAGGGCCACGTCGTCCTGTTCGGCAACGAAGTGAACTGGCGCGGACAGCCGCACGGCACGTTCAAGCTGCTGTTCAACGGCATCTACTACGGCAGCGCGACGGCGGCTGCGGCTGGCCTGCGAACGAGCGATCCGCAATGAGGTGGTGTGTGCGCTGTGCGCGTGAGTGAGCGCGCACAGCGCACGTACCACAAGCGGTTTCGTGATTTCATTCGGCAAAACCGTCGACGCAAACGGGATCCGTGTTTGCAGTCACGGTCGCATGGCTTCCCCACACCTCAACGTCGAACGCCTGTGGTCGATGCACGACGGCACCATCTGCCTTCTGGTCGAACGCGAATCCGCCCCGCGCTACGAAATATGCGTCGTCCGGGGCGAGGAGGTGCTGCGGCAGAATCGTCTGTACGCAAGAGGGAGCGCGCAGATGCTGGCGGAGACCTGGCGTAGCAATCTCTTGTCGGCGACGCCATCCTCGATCGTCTGTTGATCCGCTGCGCGGCGCGTGAATCTTCTGCGGATGCGATGCCGAGCCGCCATCGCCTTCACGACTCTTCCCACCCTTGCGCTCGCCCTGCTCCTCGCGGTCAGGTCACCGCTGGGGCCTGGGGTCTGGCACCAGCTCCGGCGACGGGATGAAGTTGTACAGGTGACGGCCGACGATCTCCTGGATCACGACATCCGGGTGTTCCTTCGTCACTTCCTCGGCGTCGAAGTCGTTCTGCCAGAGATACACCGCGCGGCTGAAATGTTCCGACAGGAACGGCACGAGCTGTGACGCGAACGAGTCGCGAAAGATCACCGCGCGTGGGAGGGATCGATCGTGGATCTCGGTGACGAGACGTCCGAGTTCATCGGTCGGTGCGGCGCCTGCCGGCTCGATCACCCGCGCTCGCCGCGCGCGCTTCGGCACGAGCAGCAGATCGACCTCGCGCATGACGCGCGTCAGCCCCATCATCCCGGCCAGGTCCAGGCCTTCGATTGTGCGTTCCGCATCGGTGAAGTCGTCGCGCGTCCAGGCCGGAGGAGTACTCGGCGCGCGCGCGCGGACCGCGGCGATGATCCGCTGATACGCCGGCAGCGCGCCGCGCTCGTTCCAGTGCGTGTCGGTCTGCTGGTAGATGCGCTCGTGCGCCTTGGCTTCGAACAGCTCCCGCCGCACGTCGACGGCCAGGCCGGTGTCCTGCAAGGCCGTGAACAGCTGGTCGGTGCGCGACAGCTCGCCGATGCGCGCGAGCGTGGGCGGCATCTCGTCCGCGTAGATCACATGTTTGTCCGGCGCGATCACAAACACATACGCGATGTCGCGCGCGTGGAGCCAGTCGCGCGCCCGGACGCTGGCGGCGCGCCAGTTGGAGAGCGCCGTATCGGTCATCGGCTCGACGTTGGCGTAGTCGTCGATCGACTTGTCGTCGCCATAGAAGAACCAGCCGCGCTCGCCCTTGACGACCGCTGCCGACGGCGACACGCCCAGCACGAAGAGCCGGCTCTCGCCGTACCAGCGCACCAGCCGGGATCGAAACCCGAAGTGGTCGTCGAACCACGCGCTGAATCCGGCGGGTAGGGCGGCGATCGACGTCAGCGATCGGTCGAGGTGAGGAACGGCCGCGAGTTCGCGGTTCTCCGCGCCGGGATCAGCGCCGTCGAGGCCGGCGAGGTTCGCCGCCAGCGGCAGCGAAATGACGGCGACGAACAGGCCCACGAGGATGATCTTCATCAGAACCGGAAATAGATGAAGGGGTTGTAGGTGCGGGCGGCCATGCTCATCACCGAAAGCACGAGCAGCGCCAGCAACGCTGCCGTGTTCACCAGCGGCATGCCCCACGTGTTCGCCTTCTCGAGGCGCGCGGCGAGCGCCGGCGCCCATGGCGATGATCCGATCGCGCCGGCGGCCAGTGCGAGCCAGAGTTCCGGCGTGAGATACCACGAGACGGTGTAGGTCGTCGGCGCCGCCCCCGTCAGACCGGCCATGGCCTTCAGAAAAGTCATCGCTTCGGGCAGCGTCTCGGCTCGGAAAAAGACCCAGCCGATCATCACGATGATGAGGGTGTAAACGTGTGGCCAGATCGGCCAGGCGAGGATGCCCTCCTCATTGAGGCCTGTGGATTGCGGATTGCGGATTCCTGTGCGTACGCGTTCGATCACCAGAAACGATCCGTGCCACAGGCCCCAGATGGCGAAGTTCCAGCTCGCACCGTGCCAGAGGCCGCACAGGAAGAAGACGATGACGAGATTGCCGTACCGGCGCGCCCGGCTCACGCGGTTGCCGCCCAGCGGAATGTAGAGATAGTCGCGAAACCACGTCGAGAGCGAAATGTGCCAGCGCCGCCAGAAGTCGGTCACGCTGGCTGCGACATACGGCCAGCGAAAGTTCTCGGGGAAGCGGAAGCCGAACATGCGCCCGAGGCCAATGGCCATGTCGGAGTAGCCGGAGAAGTCAAAATAGATCTGCAGCGTGTAGCAGACGATGCCGAGCCAGGCGTGGGCCGTGGAAAGCTCCGCAGTCGGCAGCGCGAAGATCTTGTCGGCCGGCCCGGCGACGACGTTCGCGATCAGGACTTTCTTCGCGAGGCCGATGACGAACCGACGCACGCCGTACGCGAAGTCATCGAGCGAGACGCGGCGGCGCGCAAGCTGATCGGCGATGTCACGATACCGGATGATCGGCCCGGCAATCAGCTGCGGAAACAGCAGCAGGTAGAGCGCGGCGTGCACCGGGCTCTTCTGCGCGGTCGCGTCGCGTCGCGAGACGTCGATGACGTACGAAATCGCGTGAAAGGTGAAGAACGAAATGCCGATCGGCAGCAGCACTCGCGGGACGGCGATCGGCGCGACGTGCGCGGTCGTCAGCAGGGCGTTGAGGTTGTCGGCAAAGAAGTTCGCGTACTTGAAGATGCCGAGCACGACGAGGTTGACGGTGACGGCGAACGCCAGCCGGCGAGAGGCCGCTGGCGCGCCGTACGCGCGATCGACGCTGATGGCCATCCAGTAGTTGAACGCAATCGACCCCAGCATCAAGTAGGTGAATGTACCGCCTCCCGACGCGTAGAAAATGACGCTGGCCACCAGCAGTAACCAGTTGGCGTACGCGCCGTGCTCCCGTGAGCCCCGGATGAAATAGAGCCCAAGGAGTACAGGGAGGAACAGGAAGAGGAACGTCGGTTCAGTAAACAGCACGGCGAGGGGAGGGCTCAGGGCTTAGGGCTTAACGTGAAAATGAGAATGTGCTGGCGGGGGAGCGCCTCGTCGACTTTCGACAGCGTGAACCCTTCGGCTTCCACTTCCATCTTCGCTTCCGCGACGCTCATCTTGTGTTCGGGCTTGATCGGCACCATCGGATCTTCCTTGCGGTACTCCAGCAGCACCAGCCGTCCGCCGGGTTTCAGCGACGCGCGCAGATGCCTCAGCATGGCCTGAGGCTCGGACATCTCGTGATACACGTCGACCATCAGGATCAGGTCCACTGACGCCGGCGGCAGCTTCGGATCGTCGAACGTACCTTCGATCAGCGTGACGTTGGTGATCTTCTTGTCGAGGAGCCGGCGCCCGAGGATGTTGAGCATCTGCGGCTGCACATCGTTGGCATACACGAGACCCGTCGGACCGACGCGCGCGGCCAGGCGCACGGTGATGTAGCCGGATCCGGCGCCGATGTCGGCGACCGACGAACCCTTGGCGATCCTCAGCACGTTCAGTGCGATGTCCGGCGCTTCCTCGTCCTCGCGCTCGCTCCGCTCGAGCCACGGCGCTCCCTGATATCCCATCACCGGCGCATACCGGCGTCCGCTGACGGGGTGGACCCCGGGCGGCTGCTGCGCCGCAAGCCCGGCCGCCAGGGCGACCGCGGTCAGACTGCCGCCGAGGAGCGCGATCAGGCGTGGGCGCATGTGACTAGGATAGCAACAATTTTACTGGGGTTTTTGCGTTTTATCTGAGCGCAGCTCGCCCTCCGCGAACCTCATCAGGACGGCGTTCGGAGCCGACCGCGCGAATCCCGCCACGGTGCTGGGAGCGCTCCATGGCACGTCAGCGAGAGCGTGCATGCTCGAAACTTCGTATGCGCGGGAGCGGTCGCGAGGGATGATGGATGTGCATGGCGACCGAGACTGACATCCGCGAGGCGCTGCGCCACGTCGACGACCCCGAGATCGGCGTGAACATCGTCGATCTCGGGCTCGTGTATCGCATCGAGTTGGAGGGCGCCCACGCGCGCATCGCGATGACGATGACAAGCCCCGCGTGCCCGCTGGCGGACTACCTGAAGGATCTCGTCACGTCGGCGATCCGTGATCGCGTTCCTGACGTCGCGGACGTCGACATCGTCGTCGAGTGGGAGCCCCCGTGGGATCCGGACATGATGTCCGACGAAGCCAGGCGCCAGCTTGGCGAGGGCGAGCGCTGATGCGGCTGGCGGCGCGCCGCGTGCCGATGGTGTTCGTCGGACTGCTGTCGATGGCGTGCGGCGTGTGGCTCGGTCTGGCGCGGCTTGGGTGGAATCTGCCGCTGCCATGGCAGGACCAGTTGATTGCGCACGGGCCGCTGATGGTGTGCGGCTTTCTCGGGACACTCATCAGTCTGGAACGCGCGGTCGCCCTCGGCTCGCGATGGGGTTACGCTGCGCCAGCCCTCGTGGCGACCGGCGCCGTCGCTCTGGATCTTGGTCCCCTTGGCTCGTGTGCGCCGTTGCTGATCACGGCCGGCAGCCTGGTGATGGTGGCGATCTTCGTCGTCGTGTGGCGACGACAGGCATCGTTCTTCGTGGCCACGATGACCATCGGCGCGCTCGCCTGGACGTGCGGCAACGTCCAATGGCTTGGCGGGGCGCCGATCTATCGAGTCGTCTTCTGGTGGCTGACGTTCCTGGTGCTGACGATTGCGGGTGAGAGGCTCGAGCTGAACCGCGTGCTGCGGCCGACGCGTGCCGTGCGTGGGGCATTCATTCTCGCGGTCGTGACGATCGTGGCCGGTGTCGCCGCAGCGACGTGGTGGCCGGAGCCTGGCGTACGCATTCTGGGCGCGGGGCTTGTGGCGCTGACCTGCTGGCTGGCGCGCTACGATGTCGCACGGCGGACAGTCCGTCAGCACGGGCTCACGCGGTTCATGGCGGTGAGCCTCCTGGGAGGCTACGTGTGGCTAGGCACTGGCGGCGTGATCGCGGCCATCACCGGCGTGGCGATGCCAGGGGTGGTCTACGACGCGCTGCTCCACGCTGTCTTCGTCGGGTTCGTCATGTCGATGGTGTTCGCGCACGCACCGATCATTTTTCCTGCCGTCCTTGGTCTGCCGCTCGTATTCCGCCCGTCGTTCTACCTGCACGTCGGCGTCCTGCACCTGTCGTTGATCCTGCGGGTGGTTGGTGATCTCGTGGAGGTTCTCGGGCGCTGGCGGAGTTGGGGCGGTCTGCTCAACGCGGTGGCACTGCTGCTGTTCATGGTCACTACGGGCCGTTCGATGGCCTTGGGAGGAATTCGTGGCGAATCCGTCTGAAATGCCGGGCGCGGCCCCGGTCGCGCCGCTGACGCTGGCCGGCTACCAGGAGGGAGCGGTGGTCAGTCGCATACTGCTCAAGCGCGACGGCGGCACCGTCACGCTGTTCGCGTTCGATGAAGGCCAATCACTGAGTGAGCACACCGCGCCGTTCGACGCCGTTGCACATGTGCTGGAGGGAGAAGCGCTCATCACGATCGCGGGTATGCCGCTCGCGGTGCGAACGGGGGAGATGGTGCTGATGCCCGCGAACCAGCCCCACGCGGTCAGCGCGCCGTCGCGGTTCAAGATGCTGCTGACGATGATCCGATCCGTGTGACGACCGCCGCTGCGCCTCGGCGCGTCAATGCGCGCCGGCTGCCCCCGCACTGGTCGCCAGTGTCTCGGCGCGCGCGGATGTGAGCAGCGGTTCGATGTTCGGGCCCGGCTCATACGCGCACAATGGATCCGAAGCCATCACCGCGCCGGTCGCGGCGAACGCCCTCGACCGGGATCCGCCGCAGATGTCCCGGAACCGGCAGCGGCCGCACTTGCCCATGAGCGCGTCCGTGTCGCGGAGGCGCGTGAAGACGTCATCGGTGCGGTACACCTCCGCCAGGCTCGTCGTTCGCACGTTGCCGCACTGCACGGGCAGGAAGCCGCTCGGGCAGATGTTGCCGAGATGGTCGACGAACACGAAGCCGTTACCGTCGTTCACGCTGCGTGGCGCGCGAAGCTGGCGGCGGCTCGCCACCGCCTGCGACGGAAGGCCGTCACGCACCCGCTCATGCTCGCGCTGCCACACCACGCGCTGGTAGTGCGGCGCCTCCGTCGTCTTGATGCCGAATGGCGACGTGAGCGAGAGGTCATAGAGGCGGTTCAGCAGCTTCTCGCACTCGACGTCGTTGATCTGCTCGAGGCCGGCGCCGCGGCCGGTCTGGATCAGGAAGAACAGGGCCCAGAGCGTCAGCGGGAACTCGGCGACGCGAGCGGCCATCGCGTCGAAGTCCGCGAGCGTCCGCCGGCTGATCGTCGAGTTGATCTGCAAGGGCAGCCCCAGGTCGATGGTGGCCTCGATGATCCGCATCGTCCAGTGGTACGAACCGCGCACCCCACGGAATGCATCATGTGATTCGGGCGTCGGGCCGTCGAGGCTGACCGCGATGCGCGAGAGCCCGGCCTCCTTCAGCGCGGCGAGCTTGGCCGGCGTGGCCGCGGCCGTACCACTCGGCGTGAGCGCGACGGTCAGGCCGGCGCCGGCGGCGTATCGCACGAGTTCCACGAGATCGGGCCGCCGCATCGGGTCGCCGCCCGTCAGTACAAAGAGCGGCGGCTTCTCGCCGAATCCACGCACCTGATCGATCAGTCGGAACGCCTCTTCCGTGGTGAGCTCGCGCGGATCGCGGCGGTGTATCGCGTCCGCGCGGCAGTGCACGCAGGCGAGCGCGCAGGCGCGCGTCACTTCCCAGATCACGAGAAATGGCGCGCGGTTGAAGTCCGGGGCGAAAGCGGCAGGCGTCATGCCTCCAGCATCGCGCGGGGCCCGGCAACTGCCTATGACCCGCGTCATACGCCAGAGAAGACAAGAAAAGACACGGCGTATGACGGCCGTCATAGGGCCGCATGTCTGCGGGTTCTACAGTGGCCTCATGACGATTGACGTCGCTTGCTGGAGGGCGCTGATGACACGCCACACGATTCGACGCGGACTCGCAATCCTCTCGCTGCTGACCGCCGGCGTCTTCCTGGCCGGCTGTTCGTCCAGTCGGCCCGCCGCCGATGCGGCGTCGCTCACGCCACCATTTCTCGACACGCCCGTTGCGCCGCGACCGGCGATGACGTCGGCGACGGTCGAGAAGGGCAAGCAGCTGTACGACGCCAACTGTGTCCAGTGCCATGGGCCGGAAGGCAAGGGCGATGGCTACGGCGCGCCGTTTCTCGTCCCGCCGCCGCGCGATTTCACCGGCGGCCAGTTCAAGTTCAGGACGACGGCGGGAGGCCTGCTGCCGACCGACGACGACCTGTTCCGCACGATTTCGCGCGGCGCGAACGGCACGGGCATGCCGCCGTGGAAGTACCTGCTCAACGATGAGGAGCGCTGGGCGCTTGTCGAATACGTGAAGAGTTTCGAGCCTCGCTTTGCCAATGCGCGAACCCTCAAGGCCATGCCGCTGCCGGATGCCCCCGGCAGGTCGCGGGACGCCGTCCACGGCAAAGCCGTGTATCTGAAAATGCAGTGCGAGAAGTGCCACGGCGAAGATGGCCGCGGCGTCGGGCCCTCGTCGAATGCGATGGTCGACGCCAAGGGTCGGCACGTGAACGGTCGCGACTTCACCCAGCCCGGGTCGTACCGCACCGGCTGGACCGAACGCGAGATCATCCGCACGCTCGAAACAGGGATGAACGGCGTACCGATGCCGTCGTACACGGGCATCATGTCGAAGCAGGAAGAGTACGACCTTGTGGCCTACCTGATGAGTATCGCGGGTCCGGGCTCCGGCAATCAGAAGCGTCAGCTCGCCAAGAGCATGGAAGGCGTCGGCGCACCTGATCGGGTCATCACGCTGCGCGAGCACGCGTGGAAATACGAGCCGGCGGAGATTCACGTGAAGCGCGGAGAAGTGGTGAAGATCGAATTTTCGACGACCGACAACGGTCTGGGTGCTGGGCACGGCTTCGCACTCGACGGGCTCGATCAGAGCGTGTTCATCAACGGCGCCATGGTCGGCGCGCCGCTCTCGGTCACGTTCAAGGTCGACACCCCCGGGCGCTACAACTTCTACTGCGCGACGCAATGCAGCACGACCGAACTGCACCCCAAGATGCACGGCGTGCTGATCGTCGACTAACTACGGACCTGTGGAGCTGACATGAAACGCCATTCGTTCCTTCTCGTCGCCGCGACCATCGTCGCCACGCTTGCTGCCGTGCACTCCATGGGCTGCGGCGCCTCGCGCTCGGCCCGATCGCTGGCCGCTGAAAAGGTGTATGTCGCACCCGGTGAGCTCGACAAGTACTACGCCTTCCTCTCGGGCGGCCAAAGCGGATCGGTGTTCGTGGTCGGGATTCCGTCGGGTCGTCTGATCCGTGAAATCCCGGTGTTCGAACCCCGGGCAGCGTATGGCTACGCGATGAACGACAACGATCCCCGCCGGCAGGAACTCGTCGCGACCGGCGGCGTATGGGGCGACACCCACCATCCCGTCCTGTCGGAAACCAACGGCATGCCCGATGGGAAGTACCTCTGGATCAACGATCTCGCCAACGGTCGGTTGGCGCGCATCCGGCTCGACTATTTCGAAGCCGACCGCATCCTCAAGCTGCCGAATATGCAGGGGGCGCACGGCATCGCCGTGGTCTCGCCGAACACGAAGTACATCGTCGTCAACGGTGAGTTCGAGCTGCCGACCGACGGTCTCGTGACGAATCCGGCGCCCTACACGTCGGTCGTCTCGTTCGTCGATCCCGACAGCATGCAGGTGAAGTTCCAGGTCCGCATCAACGGCAACATCGATATTGCCGACACGTCGAAGGATGGCCGCTACTCGTTCTCGACGGTCTACAACCTCGAGCAAGGCAAGGACATGGGATCGATGATTCAGTACGACCGTGATGCGGTCGCGGCCATCGACATTCCGGCGGCCGAGAAGGCCATCGCGGCCGGACGCGGCGAGGTGCGCAACGGCGCGCCGATTCTCGACCCTGAGACAAATCCCGGTGTGCTGACGCTGATTCCGGTTCCCAAGAATCCTCACGGGATCAACGTGACGCCTGATGGCCGCTATGCCATCGCCGCCGGGAAGTTGTCGCCGACGGTCACGATCATCGACGCGCACACGCTGAAGATCATCGCCGAACCCGAGGTCGGCCTGGGGCCGCTGCACACCACGTTCGACGATCGCGGCAACGCGTTCACATCGCTGTTTCTCGACAGCCAGGTCGTGAAGTGGAACATCGACAAGGCGGTGAAAGGCGCACCCGACTACATCGTGGACCGCATCAACGTGCACTACAACATCGGTCATCTGCAGGCGGTCGGCGGCGACCACATGCATCCGGCGGGCGACTACCTCATCGCGCTCAACAAGCTGTCGAAGGACATGTATGCGCCGGTTGGTCCCGATCTACCGGAAAACCAGGAGATCATCGACATCTCCGGCGAGAAGATGAAGCTGCTCGCGTCGTTCCCGACGCCGCCCGAGCCGCACGACGCGACGTTCATGGCCGTGTCAGTGCTGAAGCCGCTCGTCCACCAGACGTACACGCCGGCCGACAATGCGGTTCAAGCCGGCAAGGAGCGGGTCGTGCGCACCGCGCCGCACGCCGTGACGGTGGACATGACGCTGATTCGCAGCGCCTATACGCCGGACAAGGTCGAGGTGCGGGAAGGCGATCAGGTGACGCTGAAGATCACCAACGTGGAGACGATTCGCGACATGATTCACGGCTTTGCGCTGCCGGACCACAACTTGAACATTGCGCTCGCGCCCGGGTATACCAAGACCATCACGTTCGATGCCGGCAAGCCGGGCGTCTATTGGTACTACTGCACGAATTTCTGCAGCGCGCTCCACCTCGAGATGCGCGGGCGGATGCTCGTGCAACCGAAAGATTCGACCGTCACGCTGACCGACTGGCACGCGGCGGCGAACGTCCAAGGGCAGGTCGTTGCCGGCGTGCCATCGACCGGGGCCAAGTAATGAAGGTGCGGCTCCTCTACGCCGCCGCCGCCGCGCTCGTCGCGGCGACGCTAGCGTTCCCGCTGTGGGGCTTCGCCATGGCTGCGCCGCAATACCCTGACGAGACCCTGCACCTGCAGGTGACGCGGGCCGGGATTGTCGGCGACGTGCAGGAGGTGTCGACCCTGCAGCATTTCATCGGCGTGCGGTTCCCGACTGAGTTGCCGGAGTTGAGGTGGGCGACGGCCGCGATCGTCGCGCTTGCAGCCCTCCTGCTGCTCGGCGCGCTTGTCGGCGGTGGCGCGGTCGGCCGCGTGTATCGCGTGCTGTGCGCCGTTGCGCTGGTGACATTTCTCGTGGCATCAGCCGCCGTGGTGCAGACGCGGTTGTACCAGGTCGGCCACGATCGCGATCCGGACGCGCCACTGCGCGGCATGCGCAATTTTACCCCGCCGCTTGTCGGCCCGGCGAAGGTCGGCAATTTTACTGTGTGGTCATTTCCGCATACCGGCGCCCTCATGCTGCTGTTGGCGGCAGGCCTCGCCGTCTATGGAGTCCGCCTTCAGCCGGACTCTTCGGGAAAGGCGGCCGCGTGAGGCGTCGAACCGCGCTCATCGCCGTCGTCCTCGCTCTTGCCGCTGCGCGCGCGGACGCGCGGACCTGGCTCGTCGGCGGCGCTGGCGCGGACTTTCCGCTGATCGCGCCAGCGATAGCGGCTGCGTCAGCGGGAGACGTCGTCCGCGTGCGTGGCGGCGTCTATCGTGAAGACCTGGTTCTCGACAAGTCCATCACCCTCACAGGCGAAGGGCATCCGACGCTGTTTGGCACTGGCCTCGGGTCGGTCATCACCATCACGGCGCCGGGATGTGAAGTGAGGGGGTTCACGATCGAAGGCAGCGGCATCGGCGAGACCAACGAGATGGACGCCGCCGTGCAGGTCCGGTCCAACGGCAATCGCATCGTGGACAACACGATGCGTCGAGTGTTTTACGGCGTCGTGCTCGCCGATGCCATGCGGAACGAGATCGCCGACAACGACATTCAGGGCTTGCGTGACCTTGCCTTCGGTCGGCGCGGCGACGGCATTTATCTGTACCGCGCGCCGGAGAACTTCGTCGCGCGCAACCGCATCTTCGGCGAGCGCGACGGCATCTATTTCCAATATGCCCCGCGTGGCCGGGCGGTCGACAACGTGGTTTCGGATTCACGTTACGGGCTGCACGACATGTTTTCCGACGACGCGGTGATCGCCAGGAATACGTTCAGCGACTCTGTCGTCGGAGCCAACATCATGAACTCGCGGAGGGTGCGCCTCGAAGGAAACACGATCTCCCGCAATCGCGGCGTGCCGGGCATCGGTCTGACGCTGAAGGATTGCGACGACTCGACGATTCGGCACAACGTGATCGTCGGCAACGCGCGGGGGCTCCTCCTCGACGGATCGTCCGTGAACCGGTTCAGCGACAACACGTTCCGCGCCAACGACACCGCGGTCACGCTCTTCTCCAGCGCCGAACAGAACGTGTTCAGCGGCAACCGGTTTGTCGACAACTGGAGCGATCTCGTGCTGAGCGGCCGCGACTCCGGCACACGCTGGACTGCAGACGGGCGCGGCAACTACTGGAGCCGGTATCGCGGCTTCGACTTCGATGGCGATGGGATCGGCGACACGCCGCATCCGCTCGTCGGCGCGTTCGAGCGTCTCGAAGGAGCAAATCCGGCAGCACGCATCTTTCTGCAAAGCCCCGCGGCGGCCGGTCTGGAACTCGCCGCACGACTGAGTGGACGCACGGCGGACGACGCGACTGACGATCGCCCGATGGTGCGCCAGCCGCAACCCGCCCTTCCGGCGTCGTCGCGGCCGACCGCGGGAATCGCCGGCGTCGCAGCGCTGCTCATCGTCGGGTGCGCGCTGCGCGTTTCGAGGCGTCAGCGGAGGAAGATCGCCGTCAGCGGCCATCCTGATTCCAGAGGAATCGATCCATGCTCACACTGACCGGCGTCACGAAGGCCTTCGGCAATCGCCGCGTGCTCGATCACCTCGACCTCGAGATCGGCGCGGGCGAGAGCATCGCCATGCTCGGCGCGAACGGGTCCGGCAAGACAACGGCGCTGCGCTGCAGCGTCGGGCTGGCGAGGCCGGACGAGGGCCGCATCACCGTTGGCGGCGTCGACATGGCGCGCGATCCCATTGGCGCGCGAGGCCGCCTCAGTTACCTGCCGCAGAAGTCGGTCTTTCCGGCGACGCTGACCGTGCGCGAGACGCTGGCGGTAGTGGCGCGGCTGCGCGGGATTCCGGCCGTCGCCGTCGATCGCGAGCTCGACGCGTGCGGCCTCGTTGCGCTGGCGGACCGCGGCGTCGGCCACCTGTCCGGCGGAGAGCGGCAACGCCTCGCGATGGCCGTGGCGTTTCTGCCGACGGTCGACGTGTACCTGTTCGACGAACCGTCGGCCAATCTCGATCCCGTGGCGTCGCGCATGTTATTCCAGCGCGCCAGGCAGCTGAAGCGCGACGGCCACACGCTGCTGTTCACGACGCACATTCCGGCCGACGTGCGTCATCTGGCGACGCGGATCGTGTTGCTTCGCGACGGACGGATTGAATCCGAAGCGGCCGGACAGTTCGAGCTCCGCCGCTACGAGCGGATGCTGGAGCGCGACATGTGGGGGGACGAACATGAAGACGTGGCGCTTGATCCTCGCGTTGCTGCTGGCGTCGGTGTCGGCGGCAGCCTGTGCGAAACGGAGTATGTCGGCCGAGCCGTTGCCGCTCGATCGCGTTGAATGCGCACGGTGCCGGATGCTGATATCAACGGACCGCGGAGGCGGGGAGATCGTGTCGGCGACAGACGACACGCGCTTCTACGACGACATCGGCTGTCTCGCGGCCGATTGGGCGGCACATCACGGTGACGCTCGAGCGTTCGTGCGAACCGCGGGCGGGGGATGGACCGACGCGCAGGTCGCGTCGTTTGCGCAGCCGACCGACGCCAGGACGGCGATGGGCTCCGGTATCGCGGCGTTCGCCGCGGCGGCCGATGCACGCGCCGCCGATCCCACGGGCCGAGTGCTGACCTTCGACGATGTCGTGCACCTCTCGGGAGGGCAGCGATGATGACTCATCTTCTGACGATCGCTCAACTGGAGCTGACAGCGGCCGTCCGGTTGAAGTGGATCCAGCTGCTGACCGCTGCCTTCGCGTTGCTGGCGGCCGCTGCGGCGTACTCTGCCGGCGTCGCCAATGAGGTCACGGGCGCGGAGGGCTTTGCGCGCACTACGATGGCGCTTATTCCGGTCGTGCTCATTCTGGCGCCGCTGTCGGCGCTGATTCTGGGAGTGTCGGGTCAGGCCTCGGAACCGGGCAGCGAGCCGTTCCTGTTCGGTCAGCCAGTTGGTCGCTCGACTGTTCTGGTTGGTCGTTGGCTCGGCGAATCCGTCGCGCTCGGCGCCTCCATCGTCACCGGCCTGGGGATCGGGGGCGTCATCATCGCGTCTGGCAGCGGCGCCGATGGCCTGCTGCGATTCATCTTCTTTGTGCTCTCGTCGGTTGTACTTGCCACGATCTTCCTGTCGATCGCCGCCGCGATCGCGTCGGCCACCGACACGCGCGTCGTGGCGCTCGGGGTCGCCACGTTCGCATGGTTCTTCTTTGTGTTGCTCTATGACGGCGCCGCGCTCTCTCTCGCGGGATGGCTCACGGGATCGCTCGGCGGCCGGATCCTCTTCGGGTCAGTCTTTGGAAATCCGACGGACTTGATTCGTGTGGTTGCACTATCGGTGGCGGGCGCCCCCAATGTTCTCGGGGCTGCCGGCGACGCGTGGGTACGCTTCTTAGGCGGGGCGACGGGCGCAGCCGTCGCGGCGATGGTCGCGCTCACGGTGTGGATGATTGCGCCGCTCCTCCTCGGCGTACGGCTGATCAGCACGCGCGATCTGTAGGGCGGCCCTCAGGACACGGCGACCGTCTCCAGAGCAGCGCGATCGACGATCACAAACCCATCCTTGTCGGTTCGGACCACGCCATCTTTGCCCCACCGGCTCATGATGCGTATCGACGTCTCAATCGTTGTGCCGATCATGTCGGCGAGTTCCTGTCGCGACAGCACGAGGGGAATGAAGACGCCCTCATCACGGCGTTGCCCGATGTCTGTGCCCAGCTTCAGAAAGAAGCGTGCGAGTCGCCCTTCAATGCGGCCGCCCGACAATTCGGTCAGGCGGTTGGTCAGTTCCACCAGACGATGCGTCAGCCCCACCAAGAGACCGCGAACCATGGTGGGATAGCCCTCGAGCAGCGAGAAGAATGCCTGGCGCGGGATGAGCAGGCAGGAGGTCGGTTCCAGCGCGAGCGCACTGGCTGGATAAGGACGGGCTTCGTATACGGCCACGGCGCCCACCGGATCTCCCGGACCGAAGAGTTCGAGGATCACATCCGTGCCGCGCGGTGTCGTCTTGAACACTTTCACTCGGCCGGTCAGGACCGTGTACATCAGGTCTGATCCGTCGCCCTCACTGAACAACGTGGCGCCTTTCTCGAAGGCGCGCACCGTCGCGACGGCCGCCAGGCGTTGCCGGTCGTCGGGCTTGAGACGGCGGAACAGGACACTCCGGCGCAGGGCGTCGTCGACTAGTTCGGACATATGACGCGGATCATACCGTCACGTTTGCGGCGCCGCTACTCTGGATAGGAAACGGAGCTGTCATGAATGAACCATTGACAACGAGAACGGTCGGCGAAGTCGTGTCCGCCGACTTCCGCACCGTCGCGGTGTTCGAACAATTTGGCATCGACTTCTGCGGTAGCGGTCGCCGTTCGCTTGAAGATGCCTGTCGTGCGGCCGCGGCCAATCCGGACACCGTGGTCCGCGCCCTTGATGCGCTGCCGCCAGCGATCGAAACCAACGACGACGTGACGCGATGGCCGGTTCCGCAGCTGATCGACTTCATTGTGTCGACACATCACGCGTACGTGCGATCGGCGATGCCAACGATCGCGAGGCGCCTCGCAAAACTGAACGAGGTGTATAGCTCGCGGCATCCGGAACTCTCGCGTGTGGCCGCGTACTTCGACCAGGTGCGCCGCGATCTCGAGCAGCACATGCTGAAGGAGGAGCAGGTGCTCTTTCCGTACGTGCGCGATCTCGCCGAATGCGGCGAGAGCTGCGGCTGGACGCGGAGCCCGTTCGGTACAGTGGAAAATCCGATCCGGATGATGGAGCGAGAGCATCAGGAAGTCGGCGATGCGATGCGTCTGATTGGCGAATTGACCCTTGGCTACGCGCCGCCCGAGGACGGCTGCACGACGTATTTGATCGGCATGGCCGAACTCCAGCGTTTCGAGCGCGACCTGCGCCGGCACGTGCATCTGGAGAACAATGTGCTGTTTCCCGCTGCCGTGCGGATTGAACAGCGGCTGTGCGGAATCGCCGGAGCCTGATTGCGACAGACACGCCCGAAGAATTCTCCGGCTATTCGAAGACACTCAAGGGTTTGCCGACCCGACAGGATCGCTCGAACGCGTCGCCCAGAGGCGCCGCATAGCCTACTCGGCGTGCATGGGCAAGCCTCTCGGGCATCATCGGATCCATCGAATTGGACGCATTCCCGATTCAATAATTGATGACAATTGCGACAATCTTCCTGTTTTTCGTAGCCCCATAATGTGACGAAATCGCGTTCTTGTGGAGCTTGGTGTCCGTCAGGGAGGTATCGGCATGTCTCGTACAGTTCGGGTCACCTTGCTCGCCAGCATGATGCTCCTGGTCAGTGCTGTAGGTTTCGCGCAAACAGGCGCAATTGCTGGTTCAGTCAAAGACACAACCGGGGCGTTGCTACCCGGAGTCACCGTGGAGGCCGCCAGTCCGTCATTGATTGAAAAAGTGCGGTCAGTCGTCACCGATGCGCAAGGCGCATACAAGATTATCGACCTGAACCCGGGAACATATACGGTCACATTTGCGCTCGCCGGTTTCACCTCCATCAAGCGGCAAGGGGTCGACCTGACGTCCGGCACGACCGTCAACGTTTCGATAGAAATGCGCGTCGGCAACATTGAGGAAACCGTGCTCGTGCAAGCCAGCACGCCATTGGTCGACATTCAAAGCGCCAACCAGTATCGGGCGCTCACACGGGACCAATTGAACGACTTGCCAACCGGTCGTCAGTGGTTCGACTATGTCGTACTGATACCCGGAGTCAGTCAAAGCACCCGCGGTCAGGACGTCGGAGGTAATACCGGCGACCAGAGTCAGGCTCTCGCGATTCACGGGAGCATAGGCAACGAAATGCCACATTTGGTTGACGGGATGCGCTCCGGCAACATCTTCGGCACTGGCGGTGGCACCAACGGCCCTTATCCGGTCAACAACGCCATCACTCAGGAAATCGCTGTCGATACGTCTGGGCCCTCTGCCGAATCCGAAGTCAGCGGCATCCGATCCAATATCATTTTCAAGCAGGGCGGAAACAGGTATTCAGGTTTCTTCTTCGCCAACGGGATGACTCAGGCGTTCCAAGCCAGCAATTTGGATGCGACGTTGATTGCGCGAGGCGCCACCACGCCGACGATTGAAAAGAAAATGTGGGACCTGAATCCAGGCTTTGGCGGGCCGGTGATTAAAGACAAGATGTGGTTTTACGCCGCCGCCCGATATTATGGCGCCGTCGAGCAGCCGCCTGGCGCATATTACGCCGTCGATCCGTATGCTGTGCGTTTCACGCCAGATCTGGCCCGAGGCGCTGCGGAAAATCCCCAGCATACCGTGAGCCAGAATGTTCACGTGACATGGCAAGTGTCGCCGAAAAACAAGATTGTTGCCTACGCAGACGCAAATCAACGATGCATCCCCTGTGCAAACGGGCTTTCTTCAGCCGTTTCCTTCGAGTCCACCACACAGTTGAAGACGCCAGTGAATCGAATGGTTCAGTTGTCGTGGGTGACGACGATATCGGATCGTCTACTGCTCGAGCTGGGCGAAACCTACAAACCGGATTCATGGGGATTTTCTGAACAACCCGGCGTCAATGACAAGCTGTCGCCCATTGTCGATTCCGTTCTTGGTATCCAGTATCGAGGTCCTACGACCGCACAGACACAGCAGACAAGCTTTCAACAGAACGGCATGGCGAAAGTGTCCTACGTCACGGGATCGAGTAGCCTGAAAGTTGGCGCGCAGTGGTTCAGCGGCACGAGGCGTCGAGATTTCGAGACCCCCAACGATAGCTATTACGGCTTCACGAATGGAGTACCAACCTCGGTGACCGTGCTTGCAACTCCTTATTCGGCGTGGGAGAACCTGCGACTCAACTTTGCGGCGTATGCGCAGGAGCAATGGACCAAGAAACGGATGACATTGAATCTCGGACTGCGGTACGACCACATCAATCTATACATTCCGGCTCAAACGTTGGCGGCCGTCCAGAACGTAGGTCCGCGTTCATTTCCAGAAATCGACGATATTCCAAATTTCAACGACATCTCCCCAAGGATAGGCGTGGCGTACGACCTCTTCGGTTCAGGCAAGACTGCTCTCAAAGGAAGCTTGAGTCGATACGTTGAAGGTCTGGCGTCTGGCTTTCCGGAGGCGGTGAATCCGATTACGCAAAATGCGTCGGCGACGCGTTCGTGGGGTGACACAAACGGCAACTTCATCCCAGACTGCAATTTGAGCAACGCTGCGGCAAATGGCGAATGCGGACCGGATAGTAACCAGAATTTCGGCAAACCGGTTTTTCCATTCTCTTACGACCCCCGCGTGTCCACGGGGTGGGGCAACAGAGGTTATAACTGGGAAGCGTCGGTAGGGATTCAACACGAACTTCGCCCTGGGATGTCTGTTGATGTGTCGTATTTCAGGCGATGGTACGGCAACTTTCGAGTGACTCACAACACCGCAGTGGCAGTGAGCGACTATAGTTCGTACTGCGTCACGGCGCCAACGGACTCGCGGTTACCGACCTCCGGCCAGTCGATCTGCGGATTCTATGATCTCAACCCGACTGTTCCGTTTGGCACCAACACGAACGTGGTGACGACCGCGAACAATTATGGCGGCATCACGCAACATTTCGACGGGCTCGACGTCACCGCGAACCTGCGGTTGCCCGGCAAGATTCAGGTGCAAGGCGGCACAAGCACCGGTCGCACGAGTTTGAACTTCTGCAACGTCGTGCGACCAGATGTGACGCCCTTCGGCGGCACGTATAGTGAGTGGAGCAATCCGTACCCAGCCGGAACGCTCGTTCCAGCCGGTTCGGCATTCTGCGATGTGCATCCGCCGATGCAGACGCAAGTGAAGCTGATCGGCATGTACAGTTTGCCGTGGTGGGGCGTGCGAACGAGCGTCTCCTTCCAAAGTCTCGGCGGTCCTCAAATTCTGTCGATCTACGCAGCGCCGGCGGCGACGGTCACCGGACTGGGGCGTTCGCTGGCCGGAGGGGTGAGGACCGTCTCGATTCCTCTCGTCGCGGCCGGAACGGTGTACGGAGATCGGCTCAATCAGGTTGATTTTCGGGTGGCAAAGAACATCAACGTGGGGCAAGTGCTGGTTCAGCCGCAACTGGACTTGTACAACATGCTCAATGCCAATGCCGTATACGGCGTCACCGCTGCGTATGGTCCCGCTTGGACGAGACCGACCCTCATAATGCTCGGCCGGATGCTGAAGTTCGGGGTGCAACTCACGTTCTGATAACCACGCAGGTGCGGTTCCACTCCCTCACCACGCAGGTTCTGCGCGCGATGCCGTTCCGTCTATTCATCCAGTCAAGAATGGCACGATGGCACGGGCGACAGATGCCGGCGCCTCTCGCTGTGGAAAATGGCCTACCTTGTCGATCACGATGCGGTGATAGGGAGCCGAGAACAAGCGCTCGCGGCCTTCCGACGTTTGAGGGCTGTTGCACGTATCGACCCCGCCATGTATCACCAGCGTGGGCACGGTAATGGTTGGCGACGGCTGTAAGCG